>CAZMXD010000012.1:0-17393 GCA_964570185.1 uncultured Nitrospina sp.
CTTTCGTTCAACGGTTTTCAAGACCGCCGCCTTAAACCACTCGGCCATCCCTCCTCAATGTTTCGGGCTGCGTTTATACTTATCTACTTGAAGATAAAAGTCAAGAGCGCTATTTTGGGATATTAGATTTATAAATTAAGGAGAACCTAAATTTGAGCAGATAAAACTTCGCGGCCCTGTAAATAAGGTCTTATAACTTCTGGAACAGTTACGGTTCCATCCGAATTTTGATAGTTTTCTAGTATCGCTACGAATAATCGACCCGCTGCAAGACCAGATCCATTCAGGGTATGAACAAATTCTGGTTTTCCTCCTGTCTTCTTTTTGCAGCGTATTTTTGCCCGCCGTGCTTGATAATCTTTAAAATTTGAACAGGATGATATTTCTCTATAAGTACTTTGACTGGGCAACCAAACTTCCAAATCATAAGTTTTGGCAGCCGAAAAACCCAAGTCGCCAGCACATAACTCCATGACCCTATAATGCAAGTTCAATTTCTTTAAAATCAATTCGGCATCATTTACAAGCTTTTCTAATTCCCGCTCAGATTCTTCCATTCTGGAAAATTTTACCAATTCTACTTTGTCAAATTGGTGCTGCCGAATTAGCCCTTGAGTGTCTTTACCATAAGAACCAGCCTCGCGCCGAAAACAAGGAGTGTACGCTGTATAACAAATGGGTAAAGATTCTTCTTCAAGAATTTCAGCTCCATGAAAATTAGTAACAGGAACCTCTGCCGTGGGAATAAGAAAAAGTGGATCGTCCTTCATGGCAAACAGCTCTTCCCCAAACTTGGGCAATTGACCTGTGCCCTGTAGGCTTCTTTCGTTGACGAGAAAAGGAGGATAGAGTTCTTCATATCCATTTTCCTGAGTATGCACATCGATCATGAAATTTATTAAAGCCCTTATCAACGCGGCTCCAGCTCCTTTGTACACAGCAAACCTAGCACCCGATATTTTAGCAGCTCGTTTTAAATCAATTAAACCAAGCCTTTCACCGAGCTCAACATGATTCAAGGGTTGGCTTGCAAGATTGGGTTTGTCTCCCCATTCACGAATAAATCTATTACTTGATTCATCCAGACCATCAGGAGTTTTTTCATCAGGTATATTGGGAATGCCTAGAAGTTTTGCATGGATAATATTTTCCAAAGCCTCGACTTTTTCATCCAAATCTTTTATGGACAAATTGATATTTTTTACATCATCCATTAATTGAGATGTGTTCTTACCCTGACGTTTTAACTTTCCAATTTTTTCTGAAATGCTCTTTTTTTTATTTTTAAGTTGTTCGGATTCCTGAAGGCTTTGCCGCCTTTTCTCTTCTTGCTGCAGTAGTTCCTCTAAATCAGGGCTTTTACCATTACGGCGTTGAAGACCTGTTTTAACAATTTGGGGGTTTTCACGGATGAACTTTATATCTAGCATTACCCTTTTTTTTCTATCCTTTTTTCTATTCCCGCTAATTTCATTTTTAGTATTGAAGGATAAGTATATTGTCCTTCTAAAGATTTGAAAAGGTTATAAGCATCTTCAAGATGGCCTTCTTCTTCCAAGCAAGAAGCTACCACAAAATCCATTTCAGATTTAAATCGGCTATTAGCATATTCCAAATTGAAATGTCGGTAATGTTCTCTGGCTTCAGGGCAACGATTGAGCGCATAAAGAATTTCTACAATTTTAAATTTTGTTTCCTGGGCCCAAGGACTCTTAGGATAATTTTCGAGGAGAATTTGCAACTCCACTAAAGCTTGATGATAGTTCTGTTTTTTATAATATATGGAAGCAATTCGGAATTGATGTTCTCCTTTGGCAAGACCGTCTTTGTAAAAATTAATCAGGTTTTGATATTCAATAATAGCTTGGTCATAATCTTTTAAACTAAATTCTGCAATTTCTGCGATATATTTCTGCGCCTTATAACCAAAAGGACCCTCTCGATTCATTTGTCGAACTTCCTGGAAAAAAACCAAGGCGCGAGTACTATTATTTAAACTGAAATGATGGATTTCTCCCATTCTAAAAAGGGCTTCTTGGGCTTTCAGTCCCTTTGGGTTGTTTTTTAATACCCCATTTAATAATTTTAGAGCATTATTATTATTTCCTTGAATCCATTCTTGATTAGCCTTTTGGATTAAAGGATCATTCTTTTCACCACAGGACAAAAGAAATAGTAGAGCAAAAATATATATTGATGCTTTTAGGGCGGGAAAAACTTTTTTATACATAATCTAGCAGGTGAATCTTCAGTTAATTTTACTCTACCAGTTTTTCGACACTCACAACCTGGTTCGATTCACCAGTTCCAACCAGTCTTACTCCCTGCGTATTTCGGCCAATCACAGATATTTCATCGACCTTCATTCGAACAATATTCCCATCAGATGTAATAACCAACAATTGATCATTTTCGGTTACTTGTTGGATGCCTACCACTGAACCAATTTTTTCATTACAGCGAATTGTCATAACTCCTAGTCCGCCTCGCCCTTGAACAGGATATTCTTCCAATTGAGTTCTTTTTCCATACCCTTTTGAAGTGACGGTTAGAAGCATATTACCTGGATGCACAATTTCTGCACCTACAACCCGGTCGTCTGGTTTCAATCGAATACCCCTAACACCTCTTCCTGTTCGGCCAATAGGACGAGCTTCTTTTTCAGAAAAACGAATTGAAAATCCTTTTTCCGTTGCTAATAAAATATCGCTTTTCCCATCACACAGCTCGGCGCCAATCAAGCTATCTCCTTTATCTATTGTCAGGCCAATAACTCCTCCCTGCCTAGGCTTACTATATTTCATTAATGAGGTTTTCTTTACGATGCCGCGTTCAGTGGCAATCATTACAAATTTATCTTCTTCAAACTCCCGAACCGATAAAATACTCGCAATGGATTCTCCCGGTTGTAAATTTACCAAGTTGGCAATCGATTTTCCTTTTGCTGTCCGACTTACTTCTGGAATTGAAAATACCCGCAACCAGTGAACCTTGCCTAAACTGGTAAATACAAGCAAATGGCTGAGAGCCGAAGCAATGAAAAGTTTTTCAACAACGTCCTCTTCTTTAAGGTCCATGCCACGAATTCCCTTGCCACCTCGTCGTTGGGCCCTATAGTTATCTACGGAATGACGCTTGATATACCCGCTTCTTGAATAAACCACAACGGTTTCTTCATCGGCAATCAAGTCTTCTATTAAAAGATCGCCCTCATCCGTTTCAGCAATTTCCGTGCGGCGTTCATCGTTGTACTTTGTTTTTATTTCAACTAGTTCTTTCCGGATGATTTTTAGTTTAACTTCTTCATTTGCCAAAATATGAAGATATTCTTCTATTTTTTTCTTGATTTCTTCTAGTTCGTCAACTATTTTTTGCCTTTCCAAACCCGTTAAGCGTTGGAGCCGCATTTCCAGAATTGCTTTCGCCTGAGCTTCTGACAAAGCAAATATTGAGATAAGGCCTTCCCTTGCGGAGACAGGGTCTTCCGCATTTCGGATGAGCTTCACAACCTCATCAAGGTTGTCCAGCGCTATTTTTAAACCTTCAAGAATATGTTCCTTTTCCCTGGCTTTTTTAAGATCAAATTCCGTCCTGAGAGTAACTACTTCTTTTCGAAATAAAACAAAGTAGCGCAAATACTCTTTTAAATTTAAAACTCTAGGCTGTTGATTAACTAGAGCCAGCAGAATTACTCCAAATGTATCCTGCAATTGAGTGTTTTTATAAAGTGAGTTCAGAACAACCCGCCCCATCGTTCCTTTTTTTAATTCAATAACAACTCGCACTCCATCGCGGTCTGATTCGTCTCTTAAATCCGAAATTCCTTCCAGCTTTTTTTCTCTTACCAACTCGGCTATTTTTTCAACAAGCCGAGCTTTATTAATTTGAAAAGGCAGTTCGTTGATGACAATTCTTTCCCTGTCATTTTTTTCAATGGGTTCAATTACTGCCCGGCCTCTTACACGAATAATGCCGCGCCCTGTCTTATAGGCAGAAATTATTCCGTTTTTTCCTTGGATGATTCCTCGGGTTGGAAAATCAGGGCCCCTTACAAACCGCAAAAGATCATCGATGGAACATTCTGGTTCTTCAATAATATGGATGGCCGCATCCACCACTTCCGCTAAATTATGGGGGGGGATATTGGTAGCCATACCCACAGCAATCCCAGAAGATCCATTAACAAGGAGTTGCGGAAAGCTTGCGGGAAGAACAGAGGGCTCTTTTGTCGAATCATCATAGTTGGGCACAAACCGAATCGTTTCTTTTTCAAGATCGCGTAACAATTCTCCTGTTATTTCCTGCATGCGGATTTCGGTGTAACGCATTGCCGCAGCCGAATCACCATCAATAGAACCGAAATTCCCCTGACCATCCACCAGCGGAATTCTCTGGGAAAATTCCTGCGCAAGACGAACTATGGTGTCATAAACCGCTTGATCTCCGTGAGGATGGTATTTACCTATTACATCGCCCACAATACGGGCTGATTTTTTATAGGGCTTATTAAAAACATTTCCCGACTCATGCATGGCATATAAAACACGACGATGGACGGGCTTTAACCCATCCCTGATATCGGGGAGCGCACGACCAATAATTACGCTCATCGCATAATCAAGGTATGCGCTCTTCATTTCATCGTCAATGTCTATATGGTCAATTCGGTCCATCCATTTGTCTTTCAAAAAAAGTAAATTTTAAAGATCCAGGTTTCTAGCCTGCAATGCGTGTTCTTCAATAAACTCACGGCGCGGTTCTACATCATCTCCCATCAACTTCTTAAAAAGCTTTCCGGCTTCGGTACCATCATCTGCGCGGACCTGCAAAAGCACTCTAACCTCAGGGTCCATAGTTGTTTCCCATAATTGGTCTGGGTTCATTTCGCCTAATCCTTTATAGCGCTGGATATACATGCCCTTTTTAGCCATCTCCAAAACCGCCTGTAATAATCCGTGTTTCGAATCCACGGTGATGCTCTCCCCGTTATTTTTTAAAACAAACGGGGAATGATCATGTTCCTTAATAGGTTTATAAATCTTAATGATGTTTTGAATCATGACCGAGTTAATGAACTCGGAGTTTAAATTTATTTCAAAATCGCGACCATTACTGGACCCCAAAAAAACCACACTGTACGTTTTAGTTTCGGTTTCAAAGCCTATCGAAAGGCTACTATTTTTAATTTCATTATTTAGGTCTATTTTTTCAAAATTATGATTCATTTTTACAGCAGAAATACCGCTTTCTTTTTCCTCTATTTCTATAAGGAATTCCTTTAACCTATTCTTTTTATCTCCATCAAGTTTAATGCTGGGATTAAACTTGATGGGAATATTCAAATTTTCTTTTTTATAATTATATTTATTTCTGTTTTCCTTATCTATTAAACCATCGACAATTTGAATTACCACGGCGAGAACGTGTTCGAGTTCTTTAAAATCTTTTTCTTCAATATCCAGACTAATCAAGGAATCCAAAAATGCTTTGGGGATATTATTCATTACAACCTGATTAAAACACTCTTCAAATTTAAAAAGATTATCAATAAGAAGCTTTAGGCTGGGACCAGAAATTATTGCATCATCTTTCTTGGTGGATATTTCAAGTTTCTCAGTTCCCTGGTCCATCAAGTATTGAAATAAAAGTTTTTCATCCTTTATGTAGTTTTCTTTTTTCCCTTTTTTAATTTTAAAAAGAGGGGGTTGTGCTATATATAAATAACCATGCTCGATAATCGGCCGCATTTGTCGGAAAAAGAAGGTTAACAAAAGAGTCCTAATATGGGAGCCGTCAACATCGGCATCCGTCATAATGATTACTTTGTGGTAGCGAAGTTTATCTACATTGAAATCATTTCCTATTCCAGCTCCCAAAGCGGTAATTAATGTTCTAATTTCCTGATTGCCTATCATTTTTTCTGTTCTGGCTTTTTCTACGTTTAAAATTTTTCCTCGCATAGGCAAAATCGCTTGGTTCGTCCGGTTTCTGCCTTGCTTTGCGGAGCCGCCAGCGGAATCACCCTCAACGATATAAAGCTCCGAAAGAGAAGGGTCTTTCTCTGAGCAGTCAGCCAATTTTCCTGGTAGCGAACTTACTTCTAGCGCATTTTTTCTTCTTACCAAGTCCTTGGCTTTTTTAGCTGCTTCCCTGGCTTGGGCAGCGCTAATAACTTTTGAAACAATCTGTTTAGCCACGACAGGTTGTTCTTCAAAAAACTGGCCCAGTTTTTCGTTAACTATTTGCTCAACTATTCCCTTAACCTCTGTATTACCAAGTTTTCCTTTGGTTTGCCCTTCAAATTGAGGGTCTGGTATTTTTATGCTTAATACCAAAATCAGGCCTTCCCTCACGTCATCGCCAGTTAAAGTGACCCCCGTATTTTTAAGCATATTGTTTTGTAATGCATAGGTGTTAACTGTTCTTGTCAACGCCGACCTGAAGCCGCTTAAGTGCGTTCCTCCATCTCGGGTATTAACATTGTTAACAAAAGTAAACATTTCTTCGTGATAACTATCGTTATATTGAATGGCTAACTGTAAGTCACAATCATCTTTCTCTCTTTCAATATAGATAGGTTCGGGGTGAAGAACTTTTTCGTTTTTCCCCAAATGTTCCACAAATGAAACTATTCCCCCAGCGAATAAAAACTCATTATCTTTACCATCCCGTTCGTCATGAATATGTATCTTTAGCCCTTTATTAAGAAAAGCCAACTCCCTTAGCCGATTAGATAGAATCTCAAAGCGAAAATTTAAGTCTTCAAAAATTTCTGGATCAGGTTTAAATCTTATCCTGGTTCCCGATGAGTTAGTCTCTCCAATTACCTTGATAGATGAGTTTGGTTCACCTCTACCGTACTCTTGAAAGTGAACTTTTCCTTCCCTTTTTATTTCTAGCTGCAGTGTTTCGGACAATGCGTTTACTACGGACACACCAACACCATGTAAACCCGCAGAAACTTTATAAGTATCTTTATCGAACTTTCCACCCGCATGAAGAACCGTCATAACAACTTCTGCAGCTGAAACATTCCTGCTTTCATGCATACCTACTGGTATACCTCTTCCATCGTCCCATACTGTCGCTGTTCCATCGATATGAAGAACTACCTCTATCTCTTTACAAAAACCCGAAATAGCTTCATCCACGCTGTTATCAACCAGCTCAAAAATTAAATGGTGAAGACCATCGATGCCCGTTCCACCAATATACATCGCAGGTCTCTTTCTAACGGCTTCCAAGCCCTCGAGAATTTTAATATTTGAGGAATCGTAAGATTTATTTTCTGATGATTTCATATTTGCCTGTTTCATACTTACAACCTAAAAAGAATCCTATTATTACTTAGTAGTAGTAATAGGGGCTGAGGTTATGTGGAAAAACGGTGTAAATTCCCAATTTAAAAGGTAGAGTTTAATGAAGAACGTGTTAGTAAAAATGCAGCACTTTTAGCAAAGGTGGGAAGAACTTTTACTGTGTAAATTATACCTTATTTTGGCACTTTTTTTAACTGGTTTTTGACACGTTTTACACAGTTTGTCCATTTTCTATTAGACCCAAAATATCTCGGATTGATGATTTTAATTCATTGTTTTCTCTCAATTTGGCCGATATCTTTTTATGCGAAAAAATTACTGTCGTATGGTCTTTGCCGCCAAACTGTCTTCCTATTTCTGGCAGAGAAGATTTTGTGTGTTCACGACATAAATACATAGCAATATGACGGGTCGCAGAAATCTCTCTTGTGCGCCTTTTAGACTTAATATCGGAGACCTTTATTTTATAATAGGACGCTACCGTTTTAAGGATGTTTTCGATTGTGAAGTTTTTCGTTTTATCAAAAGTAAAGTCTTTTAACACTTCTTTTGTAAGCTCCAAGTCTATTTTTCTATCCGTGAAAGAAGAATATGCAATAACCCTTAGTAAAAAACCCTCAAGCTCCCGGATATTGGATTTAATGTTGCTGGCTATAAAAATAGCGACATCTTGGGGGATTTCTTTTTTATGTATTTCTGCTTTTTTATATAAGATAGCAACTTTTGTTTCCAGATCTGGGGTATTAATATCCGCAACCAATCCTGATTCAAAACGCGATTTCATCCTTTCTTCTATATTTTGTATATCCTTTGGATATCTGTCACAGGAAATAACCACTTGTTTTTGAGATTCATAAAGAGCATTAAATGTGTAAAAAAACTCCTCTTGTGTCCTTTCTTTGCCCGCAATAAATTGGATGTCGTCGATTAATAAAACATCTAGAGGTCTGTACCGCTCTCGAAAGGACGGCATTTTATCTCTTTTAATGGATTCTATCAGATCCACGGTAAAACTTTCGGCAGAGATATAACGGACTCGTAAACTAGGGTTGTTTTTGTGAATATTGTTTCCAATAGCATGAAGCAAATGCGTTTTGCCCAAACCAACGGCTCCATAGATGAATAAGGGGTTATAGGCTACCGAGGGATTATTTGCTACCGCCAAGGCCGCAGCATGCGCAAATTGATTACTGGATCCGACAACAAAATTGGAAAATGTGTGCCTCGGACTTAATGTTTTCGCACAAGTCTCCAGCCCCATATTAGACTCTAATGAAATAGCCGAATTTGTTATATATTGCTCTTTTTGGGCGATTTTTTCAGATTCTATGCAAAAATCAACAAGGATACGCTCGTTTGCCACTAACTTTAGGGTGTTTTCAATTAGTTCTCGGTAATTCTCAATCAAACATTTTCTATAAAACTGATTGGGAACAGCAATTGTTATCAAACCATCTTCTAAATTGCGGGGATAAGTAGGTGAAAACCAGGTCGCATAGTTATCTGGAAGAATGCTCTCTTCAATTCTTTCCAAGCATTTTTTCCAAATAGTTTCTTTGACTTCCATAAATTTTTGAGTAAAGAACGTTAATCTGGTGGGGTTATCTCGCAATATATAAAATAGGAAATGTAAATGCAATACGAAAAACTTAACAAAAATTTTTATTCACAAAACTTATGAATTAACAAAAGCTTTCGGAAGAAATTTTTTATATTTACCTTTTATAATAGTTTTATTTTTTTAATGCATAATTTATTTGTTAAATTAACCCTCATTTTTCCAATAGTTTAAAAAAGAAAAAACTTAAATTAGTTAAAGCTGTTTTTACTTGTTTGTTTTTACCTATTTTCTTAAGGATTTGAAACCTAAACTAAATGATGAAATACCTTAATAAAATAAGTAAAATTTTAAAGTAAAACCATTAACTTCTCATTAGTAATCCCTAATTGATTTTATGAAAATAATTGTTTGTATTAAACAGGTGCTGGACACAGCGGCAAAAATTGAAATTCAGGATGAAAAAATAGTTTCCTCTGGCAGTCCTTTAATTATAAATCCTTATGATGAGTTCGCCATAGAGGAAGCAATTCGTATTAAAGCTGAAATGCCAGAATCAGAAATAACTGTTTTTTCCTTGGGCCCGGATAGTGTTAAGGAAGCACTAAAGAGAGCCGTGGCAATGGGAGCAGATTGCGCAGTTCATATTTCGGAATCCTCGTATGAAAAGTTGGATCATTCGCAGGTTTCGAAAATTCTTTGCAAGGCTATTGCAAGACAACCCTTTGATTTGGTTCTCTGTGGTCGTCAGGCGGTCGATGGTGATATGGCTCAGGTCGGTCCCGCTTTGGCGGTTTGCTTGGGGATACCCTTTGTAACTGTTGTAACTAAAATTCAATTTGATGAGACTTTTAAAACAGCGGATATTACACGACAGGTTGAAGGCGGGCGTGAGACTAGAAAGAATATGCCTTTGCCTTTTTTAGCAACCTGCCAGAAGGGCTTGAATGAGCCACGCCTTCCGTCATTAAAAGGAATCATGGCGGCAAAGAAAAAAGAGATTCAAATCTTAACCACTTCTTGCTTGGACAAAAACTTAAATACAGTTGATCCCCAGACGAACAAACTGCGGACGATAAAACTATCCTTGCCTCCTGAAAGAAAAAAAGGAATAATTCTAGAGGGATCGGATGAGGAAATTGCTAAACAATTGGTAACAATAATTCGAGAAGAAGAAAAAATCATTTAATTTTAAAAGGCTTTTCCAAAATGAACGAAACCTCTAAAACGACCGAGAAATCTGGTGAAAAAAACTTTTTTCAGAAAAACAAAGAAAAGCTTGGTTTAACTGCGTTATTGGTTTATGTCCTTCTTTTAGGACTGGGAACCATTGGAGAAATATGGGAGGTTGAATGGATTTTAGATTTACCTTTGTTCAGACCTCCTGGAAAGTATTGACCTAAAAAAAGCAAAAAATTGAAATACGCCTAAATTGGCATAAAAAGTTTTTATGCTTATTCTTCTTCCCTTTTTTCTCCGTTGTGGTTTGTTTTAAGCTGGGTTATCCTTCCTTTTTTTCAGGTTTTATCTAATTTCGGGTAGGTTTAATGGATAAAAAATTTACTATCGCAGTGGTCGTGGAGCATGATCAAAATGGGATTAAACCTGTTACTAATGAAATTTTAAATGCCGCAAGTAATTTGGGTGGATCGGTAATAGCCTACTATTTTGCCGAATCTCAGAAAACGGATGGACAGACACTCATTGATAATGGTGCGGATGATGTACGATTTTGCATTCACCCGGATTTTAATCAATATATTCATGAAACTTATTCATCGGGTTTGTTAAGCGAGATTAAAAAATCTCAGCCGGATATGGTGCTGTTATCATCGTCCAATAACGGTAAGGAGTTATCTGCTGAGATGGCTGCAAGAATGGAAGTTGGTCTGGCTACAGATTGTATTGATTTAAAAATTTCCGAAGAAGGTCAGGTGCTTGTTAAACGACCGATATTTTCTGGGAAAGCGTTTTCTTCATGTCAATTAAATGGTCCAAAGCCATATTTTATAACGTTGAGACCAAATGTATTCAGAGGGAAGGGCGCTTATGCCAGCAGAACTGGGATAATTAATAAACAAAAATTGATTCTTCCTGATTTTTCAAATATTGTTGGTAGCTTGATTCGAGAAGTCGGTGTTGAATTGGATATTACGGAAGCAAGGATTATTGTTTCGGGTGGACTGGGTATGCAGGGTCCAGGAAATTTTAAACTTCTTGATGATTTGGCAGAAGTTTTGGGAGCGGCGGTGGCGGCTTCTCGACCTGTGGTTGATAACGGTTGGCAGGATTATGCGCATCAAGTCGGGCAGACAGGAAGAACCGTTTCCCCAGACCTATATATAGCCTGCGGCATTTCAGGTGCTGTCCAGCATTTGGCTGGCATGTCATCATCACGTTGTATTGTAGCTATCAACTCGGATCCCAATGCGCCGATATTTTCTCTTGCTGATTACGGCATTGTCGGGGATGTGCTTAAAATAGTCCCTCTATTGACACAGGAATTCCAAAATATTTTGGGACATTGATGTTTTGCGTTCTGGCCTTCCATTTTAAAAAGTGTATGAATATCTTTGAGATACTGGATGACCCGCGATTAGACCTTTCGCCTGATTCAACTCTTGAACAAATTAAATCTGACCTTTCTTCCTATCTTGAGCTTTTGGTTAAGTGGAATAAAAGAATAAACCTCACTTCTGAAAAGACAGCCCTGGAAATTATTCAACGCCATATTTTCGATTCCTTGCAATACGCCAAGGCTTTATTACCTAATGATCGAATAATCGACATAGGGAGCGGTGCCGGTTTCCCTGGAATACCGTTAAAGATAATATATCCCAATTTAAATACAACACTGGTCGAAAGCCAACGAAAAAGATGTAGTTTTCTTGATGCAGTTGTTTGTAAGCTTAACCTCAAAAAAATCATGGTTATCAATGATAGAGCCGAGAAAATTTCGCCCAATTTTATAGTTGACGTAGTGCTTTTAAGAGCGGTTTCGGACATCAATGGTTGTCTTAAGCTGGCAACAAGGTTTTTAGAAAATGGCGGTAAAGTTATTTTGAAAAAAGACCCTGAGGAAAAAACTGATCACCTTTTTTCAGAATTTTCGCTTATTGAGGAACGGGTGGTTTTTGGATACAATAATAGGCAATCTAATTTATTGGTTTTTAAAAAATGTTTCACGTGAAACAATTCTGACCAAGATTAAAGATTTTTCAAGTGTTTCACGTGAAACATTTTATCTAATTAGCATATAATAGTTAGCCAAACAGTAAAATTTATGTTAATTTTAGGAAGAATAAATCAAGCGTTAGGGTTTTATGAGCAAAATAATTAGTATTGCAAATCAAAAGGGCGGGGTGGGAAAAACAACCACAGCCATAAACCTAGCCGCTTCATTAGCCCTTTCGGGCAAAAAGGTGTTGTTGGTTGATGTGGACCCTCAAGGAAACGCATCAAGTGGGTTGGGAGTCGAGGGAGATTCCAAGGGTGTTTATGAGCTATTGATGGGCGGGACCAGCGTTGAAGAGGTGACTTGCTCGACGGAAATTGAAACCCTGAAAATCATCCCTTCGCGAGTCGACCTGACAGGCGCTGAAATAGAACTGGTGACCAGGGAATCCCGCGAGACGGTATTAAAGACAGTATTGACTCAAATTGATGAATATGAATTTGTGGTTATTGATTGCCCGCCCTCTTTAGGCCTTTTAACATTAAATGCTTTAGCTGTATCTAATTCAGTATTAATACCCATGCAATGTGAATATTACGCTTTGCAAGGACTCAGTCATTTACTGAAAACTTTGAAGCTTGTAAAAAAATCTATCAACCCGGATTTAAAAGTTGAAGGTATTTTGTTGACTATGTTTGACGGAAGAACCCTTCTTGCGGCACAGGTAAAAGATCAGGTAAAAAAATATTTCAGTGATTTTCTTTTAAAAACCGTCATTCCTAGAAACGTCCGATTGAGTGAGGCTCCCAGCCATGGCAAACCTATAATGCTTTATGCGGGCAGTTCGCGGGGCGCCGATTCTTATGTCGAACTTGCAAAAGAAATTATCTTCAGATCTAAAAATGATTCCCGACTAAAAACTTCTTTAACAGGCTCAGCCGCATGAATAGAAAAGCTTTAGGCAAGGGTATAAATGCATTGATCCCAGAATTTGAAATGGGAGTTCCTGAAGCACAACCCCCTTTAACCAAAGATTTGCTGGTCGATGAAATTTTGCCAAATCGAATGCAACCTAGAAGTATTTTTGATGATAAAAAACTGGAAGAGTTGGTGGTTTCAATTGAAGAGCACGGTATATTACAACCAGTCGTTGTTCAAAAAACCGATTCAGGTTATGAATTAATAGTGGGTGAAAGGCGCTGGCGCGCCTCTAAAAAGCTTGGACTAAAAAAAATTCCTGCTGTGATTCGTCAGGTCAGCGATCAACAATCTCTTGAAATTGCAATAATTGAAAATATTCACCGCCAAGATTTAAACCCGATAGAGGAAGCCGAAGCTTATGCTAGGCTCTGTAAAGATTTCGCCCTTACTCAAGAAATGGTGGCAGATAAGGTTGGGAAAAGCCGAACAGCGGTTACTAATTCTTTACGACTGTTAAAGTTGTCTGAAAGCATAAAAGAAGACTTGGTCTCTGGTAAAATATCTATGGGCCACGCCAGAGCTTTGCTAGGCTTGGAAAATACCAAAAAAATTGAAGCGCTGAGAAAAGAAATCGTTAAACAAGGCTTAACGGTCCGACAAACAGAGAACAGAGCTAATAAATTAAAATTAGATTCAGCTGGAAAGAAGGTTTCCTTGCCGACTCCAAAGGATATTTTTATTAAAGATCTGGAAAAAGATTTAGCAAGAAGATTAGGAACAAAGGTGGGTATCTTTCCCAAAAAAAATGGTGGAAAATTGGTTGTAACTTATTATTCTGATGACGATTTAGAACGAATTCGGCAATTGATGGGAAGTAATTAAGAAATAACAATTTTAAGAAATGGTTTCCTATGTGGAAGAAAGAAACAAACGTAGAAAAAGATGATACTCAAATAAAAGCCTATATGGGCGAAGATGCTGTTTTTAATGGAACGCTTGATTTTGATGGCACCGTTCGTATTGATGGTAAGTTTGAGGGCAAGGTCGTAACTGAAGATACCTTAATTATTGGAGAAACAGGCCATTTGATGGCTGAAATTTCTGCGGGCACTGTTATTTGCATGGGCCGAGTAGAAGGCACCATAGTGGCTTCCAAAAAAGTAGAAATTCATTCGACCAGTAAAATATTGGGAAATATAAAATCGCCGGCTATAGATATAGAATTAGGCGGCATACTCGATGGAAATTGTAATATGAGCGGAAAAGAAACAAAAATAATTCCCTTGGTAAAAACCGAAGAAAAAGAAAGCAAGCCCGCCAACCAAATCCCGCAAGGTTAATCTAATTACTCTAAAGTCATTGTTTTAAAAATACTTATTGAGTTTTTTGAGGTGACGACATAAAATAGACGCTGGTTATGGGAAATGAGGAAAGAGATACCCTGGGACCAGGGATTATTTATATAGTTAGTACTCCAATCGGAAATCTAGGAGATTTCACTCAAAGAGCAGTTGAAACTTTGAAAAGTGTGGCTTTAATCGCTGCAGAAGATACCCGTCGTACACGGATTTTATTAAATCGTTATGAAATCCATACTCCCTTATCCAGTTACAACAGCTATAACAAATTTAAAAAGAGGTCATTATTTATCGGTCGTCTTAAGGAAGGTCAGAGTCTGGCCTTGGTCTCAGATGCAGGAACGCCAGGCATTTCAGATCCACAGTATCATTTAGTTCAATCAGCATTGGACGAGGGAATCCGCATAAATTCCATTCCTGGTCCATCAGCATTGTTAGCTGCTTTGACGGTTTCTGGTCTCCCAATGGATAAATTTGTATTTGAGGGTTTTCTTCCAAGGAAAAAAGGCCGGGCCACAGCGTTGGCAAAACTAGCATGCGAACAGCGGACGTTAGTCATTTTTGAATCCCCGAACCGTGTTCAAAAAACTTTTCGGGATCTTTTGAATACCTTTGGCAATAGACAAGTTGCTATTGCTAGGGAATTAACAAAAATTCACGAAGAGGTACTCCGTGGTAACTTGGAGGACTTTGCAAAGCAAGACCGCAATTGGAAGGGCGAAATAACTCTTGTAATTGCCGGATCAAAAGAAAAGAAGACGAAAAATCAATGGTTGTAATTAGTTTCTTCTTTTAAACCCTTTTTTGAAAACATAGTTTAAAAAAATGAAAAAACTCTGGGGTGGTAGATTCAAACAATCAACTGATACGTTGATGGAAACTTTTTCAGCTTCCATCTCGTTTGATAAGCGCCTTTATGATTGTGATATTGAAGGCAGCATTGCGCATTGCAAAATGCTAGCTCGGTGTAAAATTATTACCACTGCGGAATCTAACAAAATCATCAAAGGTTTACGGCGCATATTAAATGAATGTGATGAAGGGCGCTTTGAGTTTAGTGATAGTCTTGAAGATATTCACATGAATATTGAAAATCGATTGAGTGAAATCGTAGGTCCTGTTGCTGGCAAGCTGCATACTGCTAGAAGTCGAAACGACCAGGTTTGTCTTGATATACGACTTTATCTTCGAAAAGAAATTGATGATATTGTTGGCGAGCTAGACAGGCTTAGCAAAACCCTCGTAAACATCGCCCAAAAAAATATCGATCATTGTATTCCAGGTTATACTCATCTTCAAAGAGCGCAGCCCGTTTTACTCTCGCATCATTTGTTGGCATATGTAGAAATGATGCTTCGAGACAAAGAGCGTTTTCTTGATGCTTATAAAAGAATTAATGTTATGCCCCTAGGTTCTGCGGCTTTGGCAGGTACTAATTTTCCAATCGATCGCAAGATCACAGCTAAACTTTTAGGCTTTCCTGAAATTTCCCATAATAGTATGGATGCGGTTGCGGACCGGGATTTCGCAGCCGAATTTTGTAGCGCATCTGCATTGACTATGATGCATCTCAGTCGGTTTTGCGAAGAGGTAGTTATTTGGAATTCCACCGAATTTGGGTTTTTGGAACTTTCCGATGCGTTTACCACGGGAAGCAGTATCATGCCGCAAAAAAAGAATCCGGATGCCGCAGAACTCATTCGGGGAAAATCAGGAAGGGTGTTCGGAAATCTAGTATCTCTGCTTACTTTGATGAAAGGCTTGCCTCTTGCCTATAACAAAGACCTGCAGGAAGACAAGGAACCTCTATTTGATACTTCCGAAACGGTTAAGGCCTGTCTTCGAATTTTTACTGACATGATAAAGACCGCAAAGTTCATACCAATTCCACAAAAAGAACTGGAGGCAAGTGGTTTTCTCACAGCAACGGATTTGGCAGACTATCTGGTATTAAAGGGGGTACCATTTCGTGAAGCCCATGAGATTGCTGGAAAAACGGTAGCCTATTGTCTGGAAAACAAAAAAATATTGATTGATCTTTCGCTGGCCGAGCTTCAAAAAATATCCAAGAGGATTGATAATGAAGTATTCAATCACATAGCTATCAAAAACTCCATGGACAGAAAAAATATTTATGGTGGTACAGCAAAAAAACAAGTCCGTGCGCAAATTTCCCGGCTTACTAAAAAACTCAAAAAACAGAGCCGATGATTCTACAAAGATTTTTTGCTTTTTTCCTTATTTTTTTCATGTTTTTTACGGGCTTAACCGGCTGTGGTCATAAAGGACCTCCTAAACCGCCTGCTGAGCCTCCCGAAAATGCAAAGATCTAATAAGCTGGTATTATTTTGGAAATAGCCAATAGTCAAGGATCATGTGAATTAAGTTTTAAGTATTGAATTGCTTCAAGAGGCAGAATGCCAGCCCGCAGGAATTGACAAAAACCTAATTTTAACTCGTCTCTTGGCCCTCAGAGTAACTGGGCTTCATAAAACTTCCCAGCCCAAAATATAAACCACAAATTATTGTTTTTATTGAATTTATAGCTTTCCGCCCAGTTTGTTTAATGGTATACTTTGAAAATATTACGTCAATATCAAAAATTGTCAGGGGAATTTAAATGGATAAAGATCAAGTTGCAATTTATTTGGACGAGCACCTGGAGTTTTTTAATGATTACCCTGAGCTATTAAGAAAGATAAAAGAAATTAAAGAAGAAGACCTTCCTATTGAACCGACTAATACTTTGAGTCTTGCTGATCGCATCATCAAACGAACGCAGAATGATAAGGAAAATCTTAAAAATAAACTGGAATGGTTATTTGAAATTTCCCGTGCCAATGAAAAAATTCAAGACCATTTATATGAAATAGAGCAACTTGTTTTAACCAGTACCAACCTAGACCAAATGGTTAATCAGCTAAAAAAAGAAATTCCCAATCGTTTTGGCATTCCAAAGGTCGCAGTTTGCCTTATTCAAGGTTCCGACCATTTTATGGAAGATCGATTAAGGGAGCGATACAACGGAGATCTCGATGAGATAGTCAAGTTTATCAGCAAAG
>CAZMXD010000013.1:0-17148 GCA_964570185.1 uncultured Nitrospina sp.
CCTGCTTCGGTAGTAGGTTCTGTTCTAGGCTATGAAGGAAAAGGTTCTTTGCTCTCTAAATTAAAAGAGGAGGGACTGGTCTTAGGCTTGAGCGCCGGGGGAGGTTTCAGCCACCCAAATATTAATTCATTTGGTATAAGCATTTCTTTAACTGAAAAGGGCTTGAAAGAATATGAACGAATTTTAGAAATGGTTTTTTCCTATATTGAAATGGTTAGAAACCATGGAATAGAAAAATATACTTTTGAGCAAGCCCAGGCAATGGCGCAGATAAATTTTGACTGGAAGAATCCAAATGAAGGCATGGGTTTTATATCCAGCAAGGCATCTTTGATGCATGATTATGCCCTTACAGAAATTGAAAAATTGCCATTTTTATTGACCAAATATGAACCTGGAGCATATAAAGCCGTTCTCGCAACACTTGTGCCAGAAAACTCTATGGTGGTCCTCAGTCACAATTCAGCTGAATATGACAAGAAAGCCCCTTATTACGATGCTGAGTACTCTTTGCAAAAAATAAAAGGCGAAAGATTTCAGAAGCTTGTAAGTCCTAAAAAACTAGAGGGGACATTTTATCCTGAACAAAATGACTTCATTCCATATCACCTGAAGTTGATCGATGAAGATCCCCATTTAATCCGGGATGACGCTTTGGCAAAAGTTTGGTTTAAATACGATCATCGATTCAAGCAGCCTAAAGTTTATTTAACCTATCAGATTGAAACACCTCATACCTATCGAAGCCCAAAAAATCTCCAGTTGGCGAAGTTATATGAGGCTGCTGTTCAAGAAGGTTTAAACGAACTAGTTTATCCGATTCAAATGGCTGGATTGTCCTACTCTCTTTCAATTGGTAAAAAAGGCGTGGTTTTAACCATTGGTGGTTACTCAGAAAGAATTACTGATTTGTTGAGGCTTGTTACTCAAAACTTGATGGATATTAAAATAGATTCTCAAAAATTTAATAATATTAAAGAAGCTATGTTACGTGGATTGAAGAACCGTAAACTGGGACAAGCCTATTCTCGCGGTGGATACTATAATTGGCTGATGCTATTAGATGAGCAATACACAGAAGAGCAGAAGCTTGAGGCTCTTCTTCCTTTGTCATTGGATGATGTCAAAGCATATGCCAAAATACTTTATGAAAAAGTTTTCGTAACAGGAATGATTCACGGAAACTATACAGATGAAAAGGCTATTGAAAATACAAACATTCTTATAAATTCACTGAAAAGCCAACCTCTTGTTCAAGAAGATCGATATGAGCAGATCGTTGAGAAAATGCCTAAAGGTAAGCGATTCCGTTTTTCCCGCGAAGTAAAAGATAATAATAATTCTTTAGCCTATGCGATTCAGATTGGTGATAAAGATCCTGCCCTCTTGGCTCAGGTTTCAATGTTGGCCTCGATAGTAGAAAGCGATTTTTATACGCAAATGCGTACCAATCAGCAACTGGGTTATATTGTTTGGAGCTTTCAGCAAAGAATGGAGGATAGAATATTTTTCCGATTGTTAATTCAATCATCCACTCATGGACCTTTTGAGATGAGTAAAAGGGTCAATGCCTGGTTAAGAAGTACGGATAAACTATTTGCTGAATTAAATGACCAGGAATTTGAACGTCATCGAAAGGCGCTGATTGTTGACTTGGAAAAAGAAGGGGATAGTATTGGGGCTGTTTTAAGTGATTTATACACCTTTGCTGTCGATGAAAAGGGTGATTTTAATTACAAAAAGAATTTGATTCAAGCCGTAAAAGATGTCAAGAAGAAAGACGTGATTTCCAGAGCTAGGAAAGTATTTCTAGATCCTGAAACACCAAGACTAGAAGTTTTGATGCGAGCAAATGGCAGCAAGGAAAAAGTGCCGACAGGAATTTTTAATGAAGTGAGGCAGTTCAAAAATAGTTTGCAAGCTAGGAATTAGCGTGTTCTTGGATAAAAGTTGAAACTTCTGGTCGATATGTTTTTATCCAGAGTTTTACAAAGAGATGAACCTGAGAACTTTGTTTGATAGCGATTCAAACTTAGTATGATAGCTCTAGTCGCATTCCAAATCAGCAAACCTACCTCTGCTCTGAAATTTAACATCAACGAGCAAAATGACACCTCGTTGATTTATTGGGTAAGGCAAGACAAGTTCCTACCAAAACCATTTAATTTTTTTATTAAATAATAAACAAGGTGTGTGTATGGCAGGTAAAAAAGAACGAGGGCTTTGGGAGCTATATATCAAGGACCCTGAAAAAGCTGATGCTGAAATATGGGATAGAAAACCTTTATCAAGAAGGGGTTTTTTGAAAAAAACCGGTTTAGCTTCTATGGCTCTGGCTATTGGTTCGCAGATACCTTTTTTTCGTAATATGCCGGGAGGTTTTATTCCTCTGGCCCTAGCTGAAACAGATCAAAAAAAAATTATCGAAGGAAAAGAGGGTTTGATTATTTTAAATGATCGACCGGTTAATGCTGAACCTCCTGCTCATTTGTTGGATGAAGAATTTACTTCCGATGCTAATCATTTTGTAAGAAATAACGGCCTTCCCCCAAAAGAAAAAATCAACGCTAATCAATGGACATTTTCCGTTGAGGGAGAAGTTCACAAACCGATGCAGTTTAGTCTGGGAGACTTGAAAAGAAAGTTTAAACATCATACCTATGCATTACAGATGGAGTGCGGAGGAAATGGGAGGGCAGGCTATTATCCGCCGGCAAAAGGAAATCAATGGAAGTTTGGAGCAGTTGGCTGTTCTAAATACAAGGGGGTCAGATTGAGTGACGTTTTAAAAGCCGCAGAGCTTAAGGACTCCGTTATCTATACTGGCTATTATGGTGCTGACCTTCATCTTTCCGAAAATCCCAATATGACATCTATTTCGCGAGGAACCCCAATTTCTAAAGCTTTAGATAACCATACACTGATTGCTTGGGAAATGAACGGGCAACCCCTTCCATTATTACACGGTTTTCCATTAAGAATTATAAGCCCTGGCTGGCCAGGTTCAACTTCTCCAAAATGGTTGAAAAAAATTGTGATTCGAGATCGTATTCATGATGGTATGAAAATGGATCGCTATAGAGTACCTAAATATCCGGTTAAACCCGGCACATCTGTTCCTTTAAAAGATATGGCAATCATTGAATCAATGCCCGTAAAATCTTTAATTACCAATCCACAAACAGGAATAAATATTAAACAGGGTAAAAAACTTGAAATTAGAGGTCATGCATGGGCCGGTGACCGGTTTGTTCAGACCGTTCATGTATCTATAGATTTTGGGCAAACTTGGCAGAAAGCAAATCTTAAACAACCCGTGAACCCCTATGCTTGGCAAAATTGGAATGCAATTATTAAACTGCCTAGCCAGGGATATTATGAGGTGTGGGCAAGGGCGACTGATAGTAAGGGGGTTATGCAACCTATGGTTGTTCCAGGATGGAACCCCTCAGGATATATAAATAATGCAATGCATCGAATCGCGGTTACTGTTGGTTAATAATGTTTAAATCAAGGGCAGGGGATAAATTCAGGCTTTATATAACTCTCTCAGCATTGGTAATACTGACAACAAAAAACGTTTTAGCTCAAGAAGAAATTAATTTGCAGGGTTTGCCGTTGGGTAAGGGAGTCAAGCTTGTGCTAGAGAAATGCACTGGCTGTCATTCTGCAGACATTATTCTTCAAAACCATATGAGCAGGGGAAATTGGGAAAAAACGATCGCATTGATGCAGCGGGAGCGGGGAATGGCCAAACTTAAAAAGCGAGACCAAAACATAATCTTGGGCTATCTTTCAAAATTTCAGAATATTGATGGCAATAGTATTTCAAGTAAAACGGTGAGAAAAAAAAATAATTCTATGTATGATTTCGACTACAGGCCCAACCCGTTATAGTGTGTAAAAATACTTATCAAGATTTATTTCTTTAGGGTTGGCCCCGTGTTTTCTTATAGGCAGGCTTTGATTTCAGATTCTAGGTTTGGATAAATTGGCGTTTGCTCAACGGTTTTTACCACATCGGCACGGGTATTTTTTACTGCCAGTTGTTCGAAAAGGAAATCTGTTTTACTTTCCAGTTCTTTACCGATACCTTCTCGAATTTCTTTGGATAGGTTCCAGAACTTTGATTTAAATTCACCGAACCCCTTCTTCCGTGTTTTATAAATGAATTGTTCATCAGTTTGACCTTCTTTTTTCTCAGCTGCGAATTTTTTTCTGAGATGAGTATATATCTCTTCTTTAAAATCGTTAGGGAATAGTTCGCTACCGTAAGTCATATTTTGAAAATCGGTAGCTAAGTGAATTTCCGCTGTTTCTAGTTCGGGGAATTTGTGGAATAAATCTTGGGGCAAGGTAGAGGCGCCATGCTGAACAGCCCCTGCTAATCCATAACTTTCTCGTGAAATTCGGGATAATTTTTCAAGCGTATTAAAATCTAAATTAACGTCTGCCACAGTTCCATCTGGCAATGGAACTCCTCCATGTGATGTTCCAGTTTGAATAGAAATCTTACTAATGCCTACCGCACCGTTCTTTTCTTTTTCCAGTGCCTCGTTGAAGTTATCAAGGTAGGCACGTAATTCTTGCTCATTGCTATTTTCTTTGCCTACCTCACCTATCTCTCCTCCAACTGAAACGGTAATACCGTCTGGTTCGAAATCACGCACATATTTTGTAAGTTCAACACCCACTTCGAAATTAGCCCTTTGTTGTTCGACAACTGTTGCATGATTCAGGTCTACCAGTGTAGAAGTATCTATATCTATATTGTAAAACCCACCCGCGATACCCTCTTTTATAAGGTTTTTCAGACCTTTAATTTCTTTATCTTTGTCTTGTGCATACTTTTTGGCGTTGACTTGGAAATGGTCTCCCTGGATGAAAACGGGCCCCTTATATCCTTCTTTAATTGCCGCACCTAGAATAACAGCAGAAAGTTCTTGAGGTTTTTGAAAGGTATACCCCATTTCTGACTTGGCTAGTTCAAAAATGAATGCTCCAGCATTAGTTTTAATAGCGGTGCGAAATATAGCGCGACAGAGCTCATAGGGTAGTCCGCGTATATTTAAGGCGGGAACGGTAAAACCCATAACTTCTCCTCGCCCTCGTGCTTCATAAAGACCTTGGATTGAAGAGGTAACAATTCCGAGTTCAAGTGCAGCCGATTTAAGAATAAAGCGACTTAAACCCTTTACCTCGGCTGAGGGATTGATCGCAGCATTAAGCACTAATCGATCAAGGATTTCTCCGCGCAGGTTGTCTGCATCATCTATTATTAAATCGCCGTTATCCCTGCTGGCGATTCCTTGCAAGTTATGATTAACTTCATCTTGGCTGTTAAATAACATCAATTCTCCTTAACGCAACTCGAATTAGTGCTTCAATTATCTATATTAAGTTTTTTCAGGTTGCAATTTCTGTCTTTTGGAAAGGAAATAATGGCCTTAAGTTTATCTTGGGGTGCATTGTATCGAAAAATTATCCATCAGGCAAAGACAAGTTTTTAAAATATTTAAAATAAATAAAATTGTTTAAATTTATATACTTAGTTAAAAAAATATAATAAATTAGTTTAATAAATAAATTATTTTTCAACCTTTATTCAAAATGGTTAGAACGCTTATATCTATGCATTCAACCATTATTAATAGCAAGATTTCATGCACTTATAAAACTCCAGAAATGCCTATTATTACAATATTATCTAGAACCGTTTATTATTGACAGAAAGGAAAAATTTGCTAAAATTTCCATCGCTGTACAAATCTTAAAAAGCAATTTACATATTGCTTTGAATTTATAGAATTTTATGAAATTCTTGTTTATTAATAAAGACCCCTACTTTTCATAACTTTTGTTTCCCAGGATACTGGAAGGGAGTGAATCACCCAATGTTTAAAAACATATATATACCTGTAGACAATTCTGATTATTCCAATGCTTGCGTTGATCTGGCATTGGAGTTGGCTGAAAATTCAGATGCCATTATTAGCGCTAGTCATGTTTATGCGGCAAAAATGCATGATGTTCGCTTCCGTCAAATGGAGAGTGGTCTTCCTGAGGAATATCAGGATGAAGAGGAACTCGAAAAGCAAAGAAACATCCACGATCAGTTGATTACGAAGGGTATGGAAGTAATCAGTGACTCCTACCTAGATGTTCCCAAAGCAAAATGTGAAGAAAAAAATATACCTTTCGTAGGTAAATCTTTGGAAGGCCGGAACTGGACCGAGTTGGTTCGAGATATCAAGGAATCTCCATATGATTTAGTTGTGATGGGTGCCTTGGGATTGGGGGCGATTAAGGACAGCTTGATAGGCACGGTTGCGGAACGAGTGATTAGGCGTTCGCAAAAAGACATGCTAATAGTCAAACACTGTCCTGAGATTCACGATGATGTTGCATCCAGTGGTAAGATAGTAGTTGCGGTGGATGGAAGTGGACATTCCTTTGGTGGTTTGATGACAGGAATCGAAATGGCCAAAAAATTAAATCGTCCTCTTGAAATCATTTCGACATTTGATCCTTATTTTCACTATGCGATGTTCAACAGTCTTACTGGTGTTCTATCAAGAGAAGCTTCTAAGGTTTTCAAATTTGAACAACAGGAAAAGCTCCACGAAGATATCATCGATAAAGGTTTGGCCAAGATATACCAGGCACATTTGGAAATTTCCCGTAAAGTTTGCGAAGAAGAAGAAATGGAGTGTACTATTCGCCTTTTAGATGGGAAGGTATTTGAGAAGGTTTTGCAATACGCTCGGGAAGAAAATCCTTATCTGCTTATCTTAGGTCGAATTGGGGTTCATAGTGCGCCGGATATGGATATTGGCGGTAATGCGGAGAACCTGTTACGTTTGGTTCCCTGTAATGTGCTTCTGTCCAGTAAAGTTTTTAAGCCGCCCATAGATTTGCAGGCGGAGGAGAGTATTGAGTGGACAGCGGAAGCTAAAGAGCGTCTAAAGAAAATTCCTGGGTTTGTACGACCGATGGCGACCTCGGCGATACTAAGGTACTCATTAGAGCGGGGACACAGCATGATCACTTCTAGTGTTATTACGGAAGCGGTCCAGGAAATTCTACCTGCGGGCGCAATGCAGGCGATGTCCGCGATTGGTGAAAAAATGAGGAAAGAAGGGATGGATCCCAACAACCCAGAAGGCTTGGGTATGCTAAAAGAAGAAATGGCTGAAGCCCATGCGGGTAAGCCTCCCGAAGAGATTACTTTGAAATGTACCAGTTGCAATACTTTTTATAAAGGTGATGTTGTTAAATGCACGGTTTGTAATGCGGGTGCGGAGCGTCTACTTCCTGTTAATAAGGAAGAATTTGAGGCAACGGAAGCAGAAGCTAAAGATTCCACTACATTTACAACTTTGCCTGATGGTGTACAGGTATCCTGGACGCAGGAAGCATTGGATCGTCTCAACAGTTTTCCGCAAGGGCACTTAAGGAGAAAAGCCCATGCGCGTGTTGAAAAAAATGCTCGCGTTCAAAAAATAAACAAAGTGACAGCGGCTTTCCTTGATAAAATCTTGAATGAAAAAATCGTGAAGGATGGTAATGGCAACGGAACCAGCGAAGATATTCCGGGGGACATTAGCAAAATTGGGGAAGCGCTTAATGCGGAGGATTTCAATTGGTCGCCCGAAGCTTTAGAGCGTCTTGAAAAAGTGCCACAGGGTTTCATGAGGGACAATACTCGAAACCGGGTTATGGCTTGGTGCTCAGAAAATGATTATAAAGATATTTCTTTAGAAGTCTGCGAAACAGGAATCAAGGAGTCGGTTAAAATGATGGAAGATGCCATAAAAAATGGTGCGACTCTTGAAGACTTTCTCCCTAAAAAAGAAGTAAAAGCATAATTGATCATTCCTTTATAAAAAATAAGCCCCTGCACATTGAATTTATAATGTCAGGGGCTTTTTTCTTAGTAAATGGTTTTCCTCTCTGTAGTTGTGGATTTTCTATATGTCCTTCCAGTTATATAAAAGGCTTTTATTTTATGTAAGACCATATATGGCGAGAATGTATCTTGCCATTTTCTTCTCAGTCATTGTCGGAGTTATCGCAACCTCGCCCGTTCCTATAATCCAAAAGACTTTCGATAGTATTTTTACAGAAAAAGATTACTTCATGTTAAAGGTTATTCCTTTGGCATTAATCGCATTGTATGTATTAAAGGCCATATTAATGTACGCTCAAAACCTGATTATGTTTGGTATTTCTTGGGAGTTGGTCGTGCAGTTTAGAGAAAAAGTATTCCTGCATATTCATCGTTTACCCTTCGGTTTTTTTGAAGACAATGAAACAGGGCAGCTCATTTCCAGAATTAATAATGATGTTGCTATCATGCAGTCGACGGTAACCCGTTTGTTGAAAGAATTTCTACAAAATAGTGTTACGTTGATCGGTCTTATGATATGGGTCTTTTATTTAAAATGGGATTGGGCGCTTATGGCATTAATAGTTTTTCCTATAATGATTTTTCCTGTATCAAATATTGGGAGGAAGCTCAAAAAATTTAGCCATAAAGGTCAAGAAATACTCGGTAATATTAACGCCACAATTTTGGAATCTTTTTCTGGAATTAAGATCGTAAGGGCATTTGGTCTGGAACCACGTGAACTAAGTAAATTTAAAAACTATAATGATAATTATCTTAAAGTCATGAAAAAGAATGTCAAATATGTAGAAATGACATCTCCCTTTCTTGAAGTTTTAGGTGTAGCCAGTTCTGCTTTTATCCTTTGGTATGGTGGCTCCCAGGTTTTGAATGGGGAAATAAGCCAGGGAGCTTTTCTTGCCTTCATTGTTGCTTTGTTTATGATGTATACGCCTATCCGAATTCTTTTTAAAATTTTTGCTAGTATTCAGACTTCTTTGGCAGGAGCTGAACGTGTTTTTGAAATATTAGATTTGCCGGAAGAAAAGGTTCTCGAAGGTAAAAAAGAATTAAGAGATTTTAAAGGTAAAATTGAATTTAAAGATGTTTGCTTTCGTTATCCTTCGAGAGAAATAATGGTACTAGATAAAATTAACTTGACCGTTAATAAGTCGGAAATTATAGCTATTGTCGGCATGAGTGGGGCTGGTAAAACGACTCTTGTAGATTTGCTTTTTAGATTTTTTGATGTTACTTCAGGTCAGATATTAATCGATGGAGAAGATATAAAGAATTTTAAACTTTCTTTTTTGAGAAGTCACCTTGCGCTGGTTACGCAGGAAACATTTTTATTTAATGATACTATTTTAAATAATATCGCTTTTGGAAAAACAGAAGAATCTAAGCGAGAAGAAATAATAGAGGCGGCAAAAGCAGCACATGTGGATTACTTTGTTGAAAATATTGATGATGGGTATGAAACAATTATTGGAGAAAGAGGAGTCAAATTATCCGGAGGACAAAAACAAAGAATCGCTATTGCTCGTGCGATATTAAGAAATGCCCCTATCTTAATATTAGATGAGGCGACATCAGCCCTTGACTCTGAATCAGAAAAACTAGTTCAAGACGCATTACATAACCTAATGGAAGACCGCACCTCATTTGTTATTGCGCATAGGCTCTCTACTATTAAGCACGCAAATCGTATCCTGGTTATGGAGGATGGGAAAATTGTCGAATCAGGTACTCATGAATCATTAATGGCTAGTAGTGGTTTGTATCAAAAATATTACGAAATGCAGTTCATTGATCTTCAAGACAAGGAAAAAATAAAGGGCACGGATAACGATGCGGTTTGATAATGTTTGCATAGAAGGGCTGGGTTATCATTTGCCTGATAATCGAATTTCCTCAGCCGATCTTGAAAAAAGGCTTGCCCCTCTTTACGAGAAACTTAAGCTTTCTCAAGGTCGACTGGAATTAATGAGTGGTATCCAAGAACGTAGGTTTTGGGATAAGGGGGTTTTCCCAAGCGAGGTGGCCTCTATTGCGGGAAAAAAAGCCATTGAAAATTCGGGAGTCGATGTAAAAGAAATTGGCTGTCTGATTTCCGCTTCAGTTTGCAGGGACTTTTTGGAGCCCTCTACGGCTTCTGTGGTTCATAATAATCTAGGCCTCCCTGAAGAATCTTTTGTGTTCGATGTTTCTAATGCATGCTTGGGTGTGTTAAATAGCATGTGCATTATTGGGAATATGATTGAAAGGGGCCAGATAACAGCAGGGCTTGTTGTATCGGGTGAAAACGGTGGCCCTTTGGTGAATAATACCATTGAAACTCTCCTATCCTGTCCTGATATTAATCGAAAAACAATAAAAGCTTCATTTGCTTCCTTAACAATTGGATCGGCTGCCGCAGGGATCCTTTTGGTTCATAAAAATATATCCCAAAATAAACATCGCTTGCTAGGCGGAATTTCTATTGCTGAGACTCATTTCAATGAATTGTGTCGTGGCAATAATGATTCTGGAGTAAATACAGATTGGTCCCCCTTGATGGAAACAGATTCAGAACAACTCATGCAGGAAGGTTGTCGACTTGCTGGTAAAACATGGGTTCGTACACGCAAAATTTTGGGATGGGAAAACAATGAAGTAAACCGCGTGTTTTGTCATCAGGTAGGGAAAGGACATCGAAAATTAATGTATGAAAATGTTGGTCTGGACATTCAAAAAGACTTTTCCACTCTCGAGTTTCTGGGTAATACGGGGTCCGCTTCTTTGCCAGTCACTCTTGCGATGGGAATAGACAAAGATATTTTGAAGAAAGGCGATAAAGTTGCTTTATTGGGTATTGGAAGCGGCCTAAATTGTCTAATGTTGGGTGTTGAGTGGTGATTGATAGTAGTTTATATCCTTTTAAATCCCACTCCTTGGATTTAGATTCTTATCGATATCATTTTCTAGATGAAGGGCAGGGGGAAACTTTGCTTATGTTGCACGGAAACCCTACCTGGTCTTTTTATTATCGGAATCTAATTCTGGATCTGAAAAAATCATACCGATGTGTGGTTCCCGATCATATGGGTATGGGAAAATCAGATAAACCACAAAACTACCCTTACACGCTTTTACAGCATATTGATAACCTAGTTGCCTTGGTAGGGGAACTCTCTTTAAAGGATATAACTTTAGTAGTTCATGATTGGGGTGGGGCAATCGGAATGGGGTTTGCTGTCAGGTACCCACAAAAGGTAAAAAGGCTGATACTATTTAATACGGCTGCATTCTTGTCTGAAAAAATTCCGATACGTCTCAGTTTGTGCCGGGTCCCGGGCTTTGGTGCTTTGGCCATTCGTGGTTTCAATATCTTTGCTTTAGCAGCCATTAATATGGCGTGTAAAAATAGAGAGCGTATGACCAATGAGGTTAGAGCGGGATATCTTGCTCCTTATAACAACTATGCAAATCGCATTGCCAATCTGCGTTTTGTACAGGATATTCCCATGAGTCCAGACGAGCCTAGTTATTGCTTAGTAAAAGAAATTGAAGAAAACCTTGGCCAGTTTGCTTCACTGCCAGTAATGATTGCGTGGGGAGCTAAGGATTTCGTATTTAATCACCATTTTTTAAAAAAATGGCAGGAAATTTATCCAAATGCAGAAGTTCATCGTGTTTTAGATGCAGGACACTATGTTGTAGAAGATGCTTATGAACGCATCCTACCATGGATGAAGGCATTTCTTCTTAAAAATCCAATTTAAAGTTTAAAAGTTTTGAAATAATAAAAGCCGACTTCTCAAAGGGAAGTCGGCTTTTATTTTAGATCAATATCGGTAATGTTCAGGTTTGTATGGGCCTTCTTTGGGTATATTCAGGTAGGCCACTTGTTTGTCTGTCAAGGTTGTTAATTTGACACCTAGTTTTTCAAGATGCAGACGAGCTACTTCTTCATCCAGAATTTTTGGTAAGGTGTATACTCCCACTTTGTAATGTTTATTATACAATTCGATTTGAGCTAACACCTGATTTGTAAATGAGTTGGACATTACAAATGATGGATGCCCAGTTGCGCAACCCAGATTTACAAGACGCCCTTCGGCCAACAAGATTATACTGTGTCCATCTGGGAAGGAGTATTTATCAACTTGTGGCTTGATAATATCCTTAATGATACCTGGAAAATTATTCAAAGCTTCTACCTGAATTTCAATGTCGAAGTGACCAATATTGCATACAATGGCATCGTTTTTCATTTTTTCCATATGTTCAATGCAAATTATATCTGTACATCCCGTGGTAGTAACAAATATATCACCTTCTTTTACCGCATCTTCCATTGTGGTGACTTCATAGCCTTCCATGGCCGCTTGTAAAGCACAAATGGGATCAATTTCGGTGACAATAACTCTAGCGCCAAGACCTCGCATTGAGTCTGCACAACCTTTTCCGACATCACCAAACCCAGCGACTGCTACCACCTTTCCGGAGATCATGATATCTGTGGCTCTCTTGATTCCATCCGCAAGGGATTCCCGGCAACCATATAGATTATCAAATTTAGATTTTGTAACAGAATCATTTACATTCATTGCTGGGACTTGGAGGGTATTTTTTTCAATCATTTTGTAAAGATTGTGGACCCCTGTAGTTGTTTCTTCAGTAATTCCTTTGATTTCTGCAAGTAATTCGGGGTGTTTATCGTGAATATAGGCTGTTAGGTCCCCTCCATCATCAAGAACCATATTGGGTCCCTGGCCGTTATCAAATAATAATGTTTGTCCCGTGCACCACCAATACTCTTCCTCTGTTTCTTCTTTCCATGCAAATACTGGAATTCCCGCTTTGGCAATTGCGGCTGCTGCGTGATCTTGTGTTGAAAATATATTACAGGACGCCCAACGAACCTCAGCTCCAAGTTCAATAAGGGTTTCGATTAGAACGGCAGTTTGAATTGTCATATGCAAGGAACCAGCAATACGAGCACCTTTTAAAGGTTTTTGTTTCCCATATTTTTCCCGCAATGCCATAAGCCCTGGCATTTCATTTTGGGCTAGGATAATTTCTTTTCGTCCCCAATCAGCCAAAGATATATCTTTTACTTTGAATTTTTCAGAGACAGCAGTGGTTGGCATGTAAAACTCCTTTTTATTTTTTTGTAAAAATTAAGATTATAAAATTTTTAAATTATCTATATTATAAATTTGTTAGCTAAGGGTTTTAGCTGTAACCATGTGTTCTTTATGGATATCTGCTGAATAGATTTTTCAGATAAGTATCAATGTTTAACTTAAGCTAGTTTAGCAGATTCTATTTTAAGGTCAATCAATCTGATATGCCGATTAAATATATGCAGACTAAAATTATAAGAAAATGAATATTACTTTTATAAAAATTTATCCCTTTGATACTGGTAATCACTAAAGTTCATTGAGAGCCTATGCGGATGTGGTTTTAGATGATTTACTGGTGATAAAAGGATTTAAGATCCTGACTGCAAAATCTGGTGGTTTGTTTATAGGCATGCCATCTAAAAAAGGGAAAGATGGTAAATATTATGACCAGATAGAATTTAAGGTGAATGACTTTCAGTTGGAATTACGAACCCGCATTTTAGAGGCTTATAAAGTTTTTACCGAAATTTAATGGGTAGAGATTTTTACCGTTTTATAGAGAAAGTTTTTAAAGCTCAGAAACTTTTTTCTTTCATCCTTTTCTATGTTATCCCTGTTTTTGCAAGCGCGCAACTTGATTGCAAGGCCTGGCAGGTTTGTTTGGTAGCGCTCTTTTGCGGCTAGGATGAGTGCTTTTGCCATGCCGCGAGTCATTAAATTATTCTTAAATGGTTGATGGATGTCTGACCAGAAGTTAACTTCGCCGCGGTCAAATTTATCAAGCAGTGTTTCTATGGAATCCTGAGAATTGGGCTCTTTAATTATCGTCTCTGTGTTGCAGGCTAATATAATTTCCTGTTTACTGATAGTTGTATTTTTTCTGAATAACATAGCCCTTAAAAGAATATTTTTTAATTCCCTTACATTACCCCGATAATAATGTTGTTTGAGGTAGTCTACTGCTGAAGGTTCCAGTCGGGGAGGATTATCACTGGCTTCCTTTTTGTAACTATTAAATAGAATACCCAGAAAGTGGGTAGCGAGATCTTCGATGTCTTCAATACGGTCATTCAAGCGAGGTATTTGAAAACTGAGAGCACTCAGCCGATGGTATAAGTCTTCTCGAAACTTTCCAGCTTTAATTTCGACTTGCAGGTCTTTATTGGTGGCTGCGATTAAGAAAATCCTCGAATATCTGGGTTGGTTTTCCCCCAATCGCATGAAAACCCCGGTATCGAGAAATCGGAGGAGTTGCACTTGTGTTTTTGGGTCGGCATCGCCGATTTCATCTAGAAAAACAATTCCACCATTCGCTTCTTCCAATATGCCTTGCCGGTTAAATTCTGCGCCAGTGTATGCTCCTTTTTTATGGCCAAAAAGTTCGCTGTAGGTCAATTCGCCACTATAAGCTGCAATATTGGTTTTTCTTAGAGGGAGTTTAAAGTCATTTCCTTTTGCCTTTTGGAATATTTCATTTAGGTATGAATAAATATTGTTAAAAAAGAATTCCTTTCCCGACCCTGTTTGACCATGAATTAAAAGACAAGGAAGGCCTGTGATGGTTTCTTTTAGTTGTCGTTTTTCCCAGTTCAGCATGCGATTACAAACGGATTCAACAACGGTTTGAATCTGGTAAACGAGAGAATGAATATTTTGGCTTTTACCAATTACATTTCCAAAATGATAAGAAGAAATATTTGGATCTCTGTATTCAATATCCTGGCGTAGTTGAATAATTTCTTTTTTTAAAATTTCAATTTGTTTTAGGTTATGAACCTTAGGGCTAATCAGACTAGAAATGATTTGTAAAATTCTTTGGTGTTCGGGCGTAAAATAATACTTGCTAAAGCTATCTTGATTAATAACTCCTAATACATGATTACCATGAATTATGGGAACGGCCAATTCGGATTTGATTTGTGATGAAAGGCTTTTATAAAACCCGCTTTGCACATTTTCTACATTGGCTATGATTGCGGGCCTTGCGGTATGCGCTATATATCCATTTAAGGACCTTTGTCCAAAAGGAATATCCTCTCCTCCAATCGGTAGTGGAGGTATTTTGTTTTTCATCCACCCTCGTGATTTTGCTCCCACCAATTGGCCAGCTTCATCTTCTATTACCAACCAGGGTTTTCCATCAATCATTTTGGATATTGCGATGGTCCCTGAATCGGCTCCAATCAATTCGGAAGTTTTTGCCAGTATATTTTGTAAGAAAGGTTGTAGGGTGTCTGTCGTGTCTGATAATAATTCTTCAATTTCTCCTAAAACTTCAATCTCTATATGTTCTGGGTTTTCTTCTAAAATTAGTTTTTCGACCATAGCGGCATGGTTCTCAAGAAGGCGTTTTTCAAAATTAGTAAATTTATGGGGGGTGTTGGTGTAGTAGTTTACTACGCAGATTAATTGCCCTGACTCGCTGTCGATTTTGGGTATCTGATACAATGAAACAAGGTCAATCTGTTTGGCCACTGATTTGCGACTGAAACTTTTGCTCATTATGTCTTCAATATATACCGCCTTTTGCTCAGGATCTTTTGCTTTTAGTCCTCTGGATTTATCAAAAATAACAATTCTATTTATAAGGTTTTCTTTATGAATATCAATTTGTTCTCGATTATTATAGACCAAGGAATCTTCCTTATTTTTTGCAAAGGCTGCCAGTATTTCTACACGGTTACTGGGTTCTCGAATCTGTGATTTTGGATTTTGTATGGAGGAGGGTACCCACACAGAAGCTAAGGCCAGTTTGTCAATTAATTGGACTGCAGATCGCATCATCCTCCAAGCGGCTTCTTTTTTTCTTGCTAAGTCTAAATGACGAGAGAATGATATTTTTTGATGAAAACGCTTAGCGCGATCCAGCACACCACTTATTTCAGAAAGTAAATTTAAAATATCTTTTAACTGATTTTCACTCAGAAACTCCCCTTCAGTGCCCCAATCTAGACTGATGGTGCCAATTGGCCGGAACTGATGAGTAATCGGAAAAACGGCTGTTGCATTAATTTCAGATAGTTTCTCAAATGGATTCTGAATTTTTGCAAATCCACCAGATAATTTCCAAGAAAGGACCACTTTATTATTTATAAAAGCTTGGGAGATCAGAGATTCTTCAGGTGAAATGAATTTGGTAGTAAGTTCGGGCTGGCTTTGCCCAGTTACATATTGGCAGACCAGCATCCCTTCATAAAGATCTTCGAGATTAACCCGCACCATTTTGCATTTATATAAATCCTTTAGTTGGGATCCTGCAAGATGGAGAATTTCGAAAAGGCTTTCTTTGCCCAATTTGCATATGGAGTTTTTTAGCTTTTCAAGTGGCATAGAAAAAATGAGTAAAATTAATACATAAAATATAAGTATTTTACTATATTTATATAATTTGAAGAATTATTTATTAAAATTTAGAGGAAAATTATGTCAAAAAATGGGTAAATATCACCTATTATAATTTTTCGTCAACTTTTTGAAGTGGGTGGCCGTAAATAAATTATATGAATAAACTATTTAATAATAAGAAGTTAGGCTTTTTCTTTTAATAAGCTTTTATCATTTTCTATATGGCATAAGTTTTGCTTTGTATATTTGGAGAAAAGGAGAATGCTGTAATGTTAATTGATAAATTGTTATTTTCAAATACGGTCCCTAAGGCAATGAAGAAGAGCCTGGATCTACTATCTGCCCGACAAAACCTGATTTCTTCAAATATTGGTAATTTGGATACACCAGGTTTCAAAGCCAGTGATCTCGATTTTCAGGGGCAATTACGGGATGCGTTGGGATCAAAAAGTCAACTAACCATTAATTCTACAAATGAAAAGCATTTTGGTCCAAAACCATCAAATATTGGTATTTTGAGGCCTGAGCCTTTTGAAGAGGAAGACGCCGCTAAATCCAATGGAAATAATGTAAATGTTGATAAAGAAATGGCAAAACTAGCCGAGAATCAGATTGTTTACAATGCGACCATCCAGCTGATGATGAAACGTGCGTCAACAATCAGGGCAGCAATTACGGAACAGGCACAATAAATTAGGTTGGCTCTTAATTTAGGTTTGATATAATTGGGTTAGCTAAGCCTCTATATAATTAAAAAATGTATGAATGATATAACTCTTTCAAGTAATTTAAAAGCACTGC
>CAZMXD010000014.1:0-16530 GCA_964570185.1 uncultured Nitrospina sp.
CAGCCATAGTCTTTGCTTTCATTCTAGGGTGGGTTAGCTTACGGATGCAGCAACAGGAAGACACCATAATTGGCGCATTATGGGCGGGTGGTATGGCAGTGGGAATTTTATTCATTTCACAAACCCCCGGATACAACGTTGATCTGATGAGCTTTTTATTTGGAAATATATTGATGATAGCCTCGGAAGATCTTTATTGGATAGCAGGGCTCGACCTAATCATCCTAGTAATCGTTTTTCTATTTTACAAACAGTTTATATCCGTCTCTTTTGATGAAGAGTTTGCGAGACTTCGGGGTATCCCAGTAGAACGTTTTTATCTACTATTTCTTTCACTCGTAGCGCTTACTGTTGTTATATTAATTCAAATTGTAGGTTTAATTTTAGTTATTGCCTTATTAACACTTCCCGCCGCAATCGCCGGACTCTACGTTCGCTCCTTAAGCTTAATGATGATTCTTGCAGCACTATTTGGAATGATTTTTACTACAGGCGGTCTGGCAATATCCTACCAACCTGATCTGCCTCCTGGACCCACCATCATTTTACTTGCAGGAGCCTTTTATTTAATTTCCCTCATTTTGAATCGAATAAAAAGAAAAAGTTTAAGCATTAATGATTGTTGCTCAAGCCTTGAAAAAGAATTGACCAAGGTTCAAGATGAAAAACGCAATATCCTCGTTTGGGTTTTAATCATAAATATCAGCATGTTTTTTATTGAGGCCATATACGGTTGGTTTGCTCAATCGAATGCGTTGATGGCTGATGCCTTGGACATGTTGGGCGATGCCGCTATTTTTGGGTTTTCACTTTATGTTATTCGTCTCAACACTATTTGGCAAAGCCGTGCAGGATATATAAAGGGAATCATCATGGCCATTTTTGCTATCGGAGTTTTAACAAGTGCCTTTTATCGATCGTTTAACCCTATAATTCCAGAGGTCACCACAATGGGTGTTGTTGGTTTCATGGCTCTCGCCGCAAACTTGATTTGTGCTGTAATTTTACTAGGTTTTAGGGATACTGATATTAATATGCGGTCAGCTTGGCTCTGCTCACGTAACGATGTGCTGGCAAATCTCGGCGTGTTGCTCGCGGCTGCGGGAGTCGCTTGGACAAATTCACCTTGGCCCGATCTGGTGGTTGGAATAAGTATTTCTGCTCTAATATTAAAATCTGCTATCGAAGTTATGAGAGACGCAAAAATTGAAATCGCTAATCAGCAAATTATTTAGAAAGTTTCTTCCAACCAAAATCCATAGATTAGGCTTTGAAAAATCATCTACAATATCCCTAACACACCATTATTAATATACCGAATACAATCATAATAATATGATCTTAGGTTTAGATGATATTCCTGGCGGGACAACCTTCATAAAATTTTTAATTTGGATAGTTTTGACAGGTCTTTACTATCTTGTCTGTTACCTGGCCGTGTTAAATGTTCTGGATGATGTGACGCGTAATAGTTGGATAAAGTTACCTGCCTTGATATGTGCAGCTATCCCTTGCGCAGGTCTAATGGCAGTGTTTAACTACGAGCCCTATGTTTTTGCAATTCTGGTTTCCTTTGCAAATTATTTTCGGGTAAAAAAAATGATCCAGAATCCCAATCCGAAATGGGTTAATTTAAAAATCAACCCTATTCTATTTTATTTGGGCAGTTACAGCTATATTGCGTTGCTAATATTGTTCACATACTATTTTTCCACTCTCGACTTCAGTCAATAAAAAACCTTTATCAATTTAATATTAAAAGTTATTAAGTTTATTTTCATTTAAAAAATGGCAGCCACATCGGGGTCTTTTCTCGGTAATTATCGTAGGCTTCTCCAAATTGTTCTTTAAGAGCCTGCTCTTCAAAGTGAATACGATACTGAAATCCAAACCAAGCTGTAAACGTTCCGATCGCCCCTATATAAAAGGAATGAGTGGTCACAGCATAGGCGAGGACGACCAGCATCATGGATGTATAAGTGGGATGTCGCATATATCGATGTAACTCATCGGTCTTTAGGGTTTGTTTTTCACGAAAGGCAATATTAAATTTAAAACGTAAAACTCCAAGTTGTGAAATGGATAATACTCTCAAAGTAGATCCCAATGTAAAGAATATGGCAATGATCGATAATTCTACCATTCCAACCGGGACCAATGTGGTTCTGGAAACAAAAGACATACCGATCAGCGCAGTAACAATTGGCAAAACATGACCAAAAAGTTGGCGCAGATAAGCTTTATTAAACTTTATATCTTCTGGTTTTTCTGTCAGAGTAAAAAAAACAACTTCAATTATTCCAAAGATAAGATTGCTATAAGAAACAATCAGCATGCGATCTGCATGTGCACTGCCCAACCACCAGGGAATCAAGGGAAGTAAATAAGTGAGCCCAACTAGAATAATATTAAAGTTGAAGTTTCTGAAAAGGCAAAACAGAAAAACCAGTATGAACAAGCCAAAGTTGATTTGAAGTAGCAGAATAACAGGCACGGAACCCTCTAACAACCTTTTAAAAACAAATAATTATCAAAATGCGAAGCTTGACAATATAGAAGAATAATTCCAAGTAACAGGGTATTCTACTGTTTTTTATGGTGGTTTTATTATAAAATAAGCAAATTTTTAAATACTTTTAGCATTTCCAATAATGCAGGTGCTGAAATTAGTAAAATAAAATATATTAAATTGCGGCACGTACAGAAGAAAAAAACCTTCAAAAAACAATCCTCTTCTGGAAATACGTAATAATTTATAGAATGGAACTGAGGAACAAAATGGATGCAAAATCATTAAATATTCCAGAAGAAGTGAAACGCGAAATCGATACTTTTGCCGCAGAGGTCGAACGCCTTAATCGAGGTGAAGTTGGCGATGATGATTTCAAACGGTTCCGCCTTCAGCAAGGAATCTATGGGCAACGGCAGGAGGGTGAACAAATGGTTCGGACAAAGTTGCCCGCAGGAAAGATTTCCAGCGAACAACTACGGTGCATGGCAGACTTTGCTGAAAAATATTCACATGGAGTTTTACATATAACCACCCGCCAGGATATTCAATTACATTATGTGAACATTAATGATGTGCCTCAGGGACTTGAAGACCTTGCTCAAGCAGGCATCACCACTCGCGAAGCTTGCGGTAATACGGTAAGAAATGTCACAGCCTGTCACAAAGCGGGAACCTGTTCCACCGAAGTTTTTGATGTTAGCCCCTATGCCTTGGCTGTTTCAAAATACCTTTTGCGTCAAGATCTAACACAAAACTTACCCAGGAAATTTAAAATTAGTTTCGGTGGTTGCAATGGTTGCGGTCTGGCTCCCATACATGATATTGGCTTAAAAGCCGTGATTCAAAAAAACAACGGAAAAGAGGTTCGTGGTTTCCGGGCATTGGTCGGTGGCGGACTGGGTTCTTTCCCACATGGGGCTTTGCCTTTAACTGATTTTATTCCTGCGGACGAAATGCTTAGGATGTGTGAAGCCTTGGTAGCTGTTTTCGACAAATATGGAGACAAAAAAAATCGTAATAAAGCCCGTTTTAAATTCGTTCTGGACAAACTGGGACTCGAAAAAATAAAAGAGCTCTACAATGAAGAGTTTGCTGCTCTGAAAAATAAAACATATGCACCCATTGAAATAGATGGAGAAAAAACACCTGATCCACAAGAATACCAACCATCAGATTGCAGCGCAGATCCTGAGTTTCAATTATGGAAGAGCAGAAATATTGAAACTCAAAAACAAGATGGTTTTCATAACGTTCAAATCAAATTGATTTTGGGTGACTTCAGTATACCGCAGGCTAAAGCCTTGGCAGATATGGCAGAAAATTTTGCAGGAGCAAAACTCGTCGCTACGGTCAATCAGAATCTAATGATTCCATGGGTGAAAGAGGACGCATTCGGTAACCTGTTTAATGAACTCAAAAAAATAGGTCTCCATAAAGCCGGCACAGAAGAAATCCGCGACATCACTTGTTGTCCCGGTTCTGAAACTTGTAATCTTGGCATTACCGCATCGCGTGGCTTGGTTGATACCTTGCATAAAGAGATGGAAAATGGTTTTGAAACCTCAAAGGATATGGATCATATTAACATTAAGGCAAGTGGTTGTCCTAATTCCTGCGGCCAACACCATATCGCATCCATTGGTTTTCATGGAGGGGCGAAAAAATTAAATGGCATATTGACTCCCCATTATGAAGTTTTGTTAGGAGGAAGAATTTCAGAAGACAAAGTTGTATTTGGAACATCGGTCATCAAAATACCAGCGAAAAACGCGCCCGAAGCGATGAAAAGTTCCATCAATGATTACAAAAATAATAAACAGGGTGACGAAACTTTTGGAGAGTATTTTGACAGGATGGGTAAAGGACATTTTCGCGAATTGTTAGATCCACTCAAGTCTTTGCCAGACATCGAGCAATCACCCGAATCCTATATTGATTATGGTTCGACGGAGAAATTCAGTTTGGAAGATCGCGGGCAAGGAGAATGTGCTGGAGCCGTAACAGATATGATTACGGACCGAATTATAGAAGCAGAGCGTTCTCATTTTCAAGGCAAACTTGCGCTTGAGAAAAACTCTCTTAAAGATGCCTGTCAACATGCACAACGCAGCGTTATCGCATCGGCTCGGGCCTTATTGGTGACCGAAGGGATGGATTTTAACGATGATTGGGAGTGCTTGAAAAAATTTCAATCTCTAGTTATCGATATGGAAATTGTTTCTGCGAAATTTGCCATGCTTATAGATCAATTTGAAAATATTACAGAAGCCTCAAATGAAAAAATCGCAAAGGCTTGGTTAAGTGATGCAGGTTTATTGGTCAATGAATGTAAAGCTGTTCAGGAAAAAATGCAGGCTGATAAATCTCTTAGGATACGGGTAGGAGGTGACGACCCAAAAGAAAAAGTAGCCGCAAATACTGGTAAAACATCCATCGATCTTTTGGGAGTAAAATGCCCGTTCAATTATGTCAAAACAAAAATTAAACTTGAAACAATGGCTCCAGGAAGCATTCTGGAGGTATTGTTGGATAGTGGAGAACCTTCTGAAAATGTACCAAAGAGTATTAAGAACGATGGACATAAGGTTGTCTCTCTCGTTGAAGAAAAGGACCATTTTAAATTGACCATCGAAAAGGCTTAAGAATTAATGCTCATTAGTATGACCGGGTTTGGCCGGGCAGAATGTCAGGAGAATGACTACACATATCAGGCAGAAATACGGTCGGTCAATAACCGATTTATCGAAATTAATACTCGACTTCCAAAAGCCTATTCAGACCTAGAACAACCATTAAAAAAACTTATTAAATCTCATTGCTCAAGAGGCTCTATAAGTCTCACTATCAGTCTTAGTTCCTCGAATGATAGTGTGGGCGAATGGGAAATTAAACCTAACCTTCCACTTGCCAAACAATATTTAGACGCCTTAAAACAAATTCAAAAATCGTTAAGTATGACCGGAGAAGTCGAATTAAAATCTGTAATCGGGTTAAGAGAAATAATTAAAATTGAGCCAGTGACTATGGACCCGGCTAAAAAAGACTTGATACTTAACATAACTAAGGAAGCTTTGGCATCTTTACAAATAATGAGAGAAGAGGAAGGAAAAAACTTACAAAAAGATCTGGCTCAGCGAATTGACTCCATAGAAAACCATATAGCAGATATAGAATCACATCATCCTCAAGTCATAGCGGAATATCAGGAAAAACTAAAAGAAAGAATTAAAAACATAACCGATGGCCTTGAAATGGATGAAGGACGGTTGGCTCAAGAGGCGGCACTTTTGGCAGATCGGTCCGATATTACTGAAGAAATGACACGGTTAAAAAGTCATATAAATCAATTTAGAAGTTTTTTCAACACAAATGAGCCCATTGGCAGAAAACTAGAGTTTATTACTCAAGAAATTAACAGGGAAATCAATACCACAGGATCAAAATCCAGTGATATTATAATTTCCAAACGGGTTATTGATGTTAAAAGCGAACTGGAAAAAATCAGAGAGCAAGTGCAAAACATAGAATAAATTTTTTAAAAACGAGTTATAACAATTCACAAAAAGTGTTTAGAAAATGGAACCAGAACGACATTATTCAATTTCTTTCTTTCGGAAAGGCTTTCCAATTGTAATTTCTGCCCCTTCTGGAACAGGTAAAACAGAAACCTGTAAACTTTTAAAAAAAAAGCTCCCTAACCTTAATATAGTTGCTTCACATACAACTAGAAAACCCCGCCCAAGAGAATTGGAGGGCATAGATTACCACTTCATCTCTAAAGAAGATTTTGAAGCTAAAATCAATAAAAATGATTTTCTGGAGTGGGCTAAAGTTCATACAGATTATTATGGAACTTCCTTTGAATCCATTGAAAAAAATCAAGAAAAAGGATTCGATGTTTTATTAGAATTAGATGTCCAGGGGGTTGAGGCACTTCGTAAAATGGATTTTGAAGGTGTTTTTATCCTGATCCTTCCTCCTTCCATAGAAGAAATGACCAAACGCCTAAAAAATAGAGGGACTGACACCAAAGAAAATATCGAAAGGCGTATTAAAACTGGAAAAGAAGAAATAAAAAGTTATAAAAAGTTTGATTATGTAATCACAAATTATGAAGTGGAACAAACGGCAGAATCTATACTTGCCATTATCCGTGCTGAAAAGCTAAAGGTTTTTAGATATATCCCTACTTCAGAAGATATCAAAGAATTACTGGATTAAAAAATGTCTCAAATCAACCTCATAGATCTAATCTGTGAAAAAGTTAAAAATCTTAAGGCTTATCAGGTTGAAACTTTAAAAGAAGGAATAAAGCTACACGCAAATGAAAATCCTTATCCCCCTTCGCCAGAACTAACTAAAAAAATATTAAAGCGTCTTGAAAATCTCGATTTAAATCGATATCCCGATCCAGATTGTAAAAAATTAAAAACTGTCATTTCCGCTCGTATTAAGGTCCATCCAAACCAAATTGTTATTGGGAATGGATCAGATGAATTGATTCAGAACCTGATGCAGGTCTTTTGCAATGCAGGTGATACCATCGCATTTCCGGGACCTACCTTTGCCATGTACGCTATTATTGCAGAAGGGATGGGACTAAACGTCGAAACCTATCCTCTAAATAATAAATGGGATTTTGAAGCAGAGTTATTATTAAAACGCTTAGTTGCAAGCCAGACCCGCATTGTATTCATAAGTTATCCCAACAACCCAACTGGAAATTGTTTTTCAAGAACAGCAATTCAGGAGCTTGTAGAAAATTTCCAGGGAATAGTTGTCCTCGATGAGGCCTATTATGATTTTTCAGGGTTAACCTTTCTAGAACAGATGAAAGACCATAATAATCTAGTGATATTAAGAAGTTTGTCAAAAATTGGTCTGGCAGGACTTAGAGTCGGTTATGGAATATTTCCCAGCGTATTGGCAGATGAGATTAATAAAATTAGGATGCCTTATAATTCGAATTCGATTTCTCAAATTGGCGCAGAGGAATTGTTGAATAATTTTTATTTGGCACAAAATCAAATTGATTCCATCAAGCATGAAAGAACCCGACTACTTAAAGAATTATCAAAATTTGAATCCATTTCCACCTTTCCTTCTGATGCAAATTTTATTTTATTTCAGGCTACGAATAACGGAGAAAAGGTATTTAAAAAATTAATGGAATACGGAATTTTGATAAGAAATTTGGGAACACACCCAATGCTAAAAAACTGCTTGCGTGTTACAATTGGAACAAAAGTAGAAAATAATCAATTCTTGGAATATTTGACAAAAGTAATTAAATAGTAATCCGCCAATTACATAAATATGCGTACTGCCCTTATCTCAAGTTTCTGGGGTTTATTAATAATTATATGGATCATATTGGGTCTTTTTTATTTTCAAGCCTCCCGTCCAGTGAGTGACAACACCCAACTACAGACCTTTGAAATAAAATCTGGAATGTCATTAAACAAAGTTTCAAAAGAACTTTCCCGTCAAGGCCTTATTCGAAGTTCCAGCGCTTTTCAAGCTATTGCTTTGCTACAAGAAAAACAGAAACTCGTCATGATCGGTGAATATAACGTTTCACCTTCTATGCTACCGATGGAAATTTTGCAGCGAATTACTTCGGGCAAAACAATTTTACATCCTGTTACCATTCCCGAGGGTTACCGAATAATAGAAATAGGAGATATATTGGCAAAAAAAGGTCTAGCTGACAAAGAAAAGTTTATAACTCAAACTAGGAATATCGAGCTATTAAAAGGAATAGCGATAGATTCCCTGGAAGGTTATCTTTTTCCTGAAACCTACCATTTTGGAAAGTATACCGACGAAAAATTAATCGTAAAAACAATGGTAAATACTTTCCGAGAAAGGGCCTTGAATAATAAATTTATAAATCGAGCTAAGGAAATGGGATTTTCTTACCACGAAATCATAACTCTTGCATCTTTGATCGAAAAGGAAACAGGAAAAGATTCCGAGCGCAAACAAATCTCATCTGTTTTCCATAATCGATTGAAAAAAAATATGCTGCTACAAACCGACCCTACAGTAATCTATGCAATAGAAAATTTTGACGGGAATATTAAAAAACGGCATTTAAAAATTGATTCCCCTTATAACACTTATCGATATAAAGGATTGCCCCCAGGGCCTATCTCAAGCCCCGGCCTCAAATCTATTGTTGCAGCGCTTTATCCGGCTAATACTTCAAACCTATATTTCGTATCACGCCGAGATGGCAGTCATCATTTTTCATCGACTCTAAATGAACACAACCAAGCTGTAGAGAAATATCAGCTTCGTAAAATTGGTCGATAGGGGAGCCTATTGATCCTGCAAAAAATGAATTAATTTATATATCAAAAAATTGAAAGAAACCTTAATATTCCTTTTCATCCCTTCTTCAACAATAACTCCGTTGATAGCCTCGATTTCCGTAATTTTCCCGGCACGGAGGTCTTGCAGCATAGAGGATTCATGTTCATAAGTATTGGGTAAAAATTTCCCGTAAAATTCTTCAAGATAATCCCCTGTATTTCTCCAATGTGTTTTATATTTCAGAGCCCGCATGACTGCAAAAACTTCTTCGATGATACCCTCCATAATTTTTCGAGTACTCTCTTTTTCACCAAGAGACCCATAAGGAACTTCTAAAATAGCGCCCAACGCATTGAGGGGACAGTTATAAAGCATTTTCGCCCAAAGGTCTTTTCCGATTTCCCGTGTCACTCTGCAGGGAAGCCCCCCCTTATCAATAGCTTGTACAAGGGGATCAAGACCTGTTAATTCTCCATCAAAAAGCGAGCCCAAATGAACTGGTTGGGCATGAACCGTTACATCAACTTTATTTAATTCGTGCCGAATAAACCCTGTTATCACTCTGGCATTAAAAATATTCCTTTCTGGAAATATTTTTGAAAATTTTTCCGCATTACCCCAACCATTTTGGCAAAGTATTAACTTTGCGGAACCAAATTTCCAAATATCATCCAATTCTTGACCCGCAGTTTCCGTATCAAAAGATTTGGTGCAGACCAGAATGAAATCATAGAAACACGGTGAAACATCATTTAGATCGGAAAATGCCTCAAAAGACTCTGGGGGTGAAAATAATTCACCAAATATTCCAATCCTATTTAATCCTTTACCTCTTAACAAATCTACTGTATTTTTCCTCCCAACCAGTGTAACAGAACAACCCGATTGAAGAAGAAAACTGGACAAACCCAGACCCACTGCTCCAGCACCAAAAACCAAAACTCTTATCATTTCTAAATATCCTAATTTAGATTATTTGAAAATCAAAATATTGGCTATCTTTTAAACAAATAAGATTTAATATTATAAATTTAACCTAACATATCTCCTGCGCCAGATAAAAGAACTTGAGTCGGACAGTTTGATTAATTCCAAAAAGAGGGATAAACTAGAAATTCGAAATGCGTTCTAACTACTTTTTTTGACCCTTCAAAAACGAGTTCAGGGGGAATTATGGATATTAAGAGCGATCACCAATACCAAGAATATTATGATGATTGGATTAGTAGAATTTTACAATACATTGCAACTACCCAATATTTTTTCACAGGATTTACTCAGGCAGTAAAAGTATTACTTAAGAAAGGCCTGATATTAGCCTGGAAAGAAATTCGTGCCACTATTTCAAAGTTCTCAAAAACAGATTTCTTTTTAGCGGGGATAAATATTACGGTAGGGCTGTTCGGTTTAATAATTCTCTTAGCAGGAATCAGTCTATTAGGTTATCAAGCTATATTGTGGCTGCAAACTGGAGTTTGGACCAAATATCCTTTGCTAATCATATTCAATTTTCTATTTGAAAATACTTTTCTCCACCAATGGATAATTGGCCCTGAATCTTGGATTGGAATGCAACAGCTATCTGTATGGTTTTTAGAGTCCACTCCGATTTGGCTAGCATTGATAGTTCCAGGATTATCCATAGCAATTTCAGCATCGGGTATTTTTTTTATAGCATTGACTATAAGGTTTTATCAACTTAAGAGTTTTTAATGTCCGACGAATCACTACCCCTTAAAGAAAAACTGGAGTCCTCCAAAAAATATCTCCAGAATGCCGATCTTAAAGGAGCTGATCTTGCAGGAGCTGATTTAAAAGGTGCCCTTCTAGGTGGTGCTAATCTTTGTGGCGCGAATATGAAAAAAATTTTCCTAGGTGATGCCGAGCTTTCAAAGGCAAACCTTACTGAAGCTAATCTCGAAGAAGCTAATTTAAACTCTGCGGATTTGAACAAAGCAAATTTAAGAGGGGCTAACATGCGTCAACTTTATGCTCGAGCCGCAGATTTAAGGGGTGCAAATTTAAGTAATGCTAATCTGACCAAATCCAACCTACGCCAATGCTCTATGTTTAAGACCTGGATGAAAAATTCTGATTTTAGCGGGGCAAACCTGCAAAATATTAAGGGTGCGCAATCTCAAATGCAGGCATCTAAATTCTGCGGTGCTAAATTAGAAGGTGCGGATCTTTCAGGAGCCCGAATGGAAGGAACCGATTTTGAGGGGGCTGGTTTACAGGCAGCAAACTTAAGCAGATCAGTTCTTAAAAATTCAAATTTAGAAGGGGCTGATTTAAAAGGAGCTAACCTTAGATATGCAACTGGCTTGACTACCGAACAAATTAATTCGGCTCTCGTTGATAAAAATACCCTTTTACCTAATTATCTGAAAATTGAGTGGCAGTCAGAAACAGAGTTTAAATGTCATGCTGCACAGCAAAAACGTACATAGAAACAATTACAATTCGTTACTTCGATCAATTTCCCCAAGCAAATCCTCAACAGTTCGAACATTGGCAAGATCTTGATGACCAGAAACCATACCTACGATATTAACGCTCAATGGGAATGGTTCATTTCGGTCGCGCAAAATAATTGTTCCTGTAATATCCTTTTCATTAAATTTAACCAAATTTTTCATCAATACGGGTAAGCTGACTTGTTCTACTTCGACCGAGGATGAATATTTTTTTTCAACATATTCCTTAAGCTCTTTAACTTCGGCTTTAGATAAAAGATAGTTGGCTCTCCTTTCGGTCCACAATTTCTTTTTTCCGGTTTGCGGCAATTCCAGATAATCTTCAATCAAACTTTCAAAAGGGACTAGAGGTTCATCCCTCAAATAACAAATCCAATCAACTTTTACAAAATTCTCCGGATTCTGTCCTGATAAAAGTCGAGAAGATTTAATTATTGAGAATGCACGAAACAGCTTCACCTATATTCCTCCATAATTCCCAAATGGCATGTCTTTCATTTTTTCCTAAAGTGAACAATTTTATGTTGTATGTCAATTATAAAGAGTATGATTATGCCCGTACAATCTTATTATATTAAATTGCATTTTCTTGGATATAAAATGGATAATGAAAGAAAGATTATAAAATTTAGCGCTTCAACAGGTTTTACGGTTGTATTGGAATTTGGAAACGACGAGGAAATGAATAAATACCAAAATAAAATTAAAGGTGCGGGTTTAAAATGCGAAACAATTCCAAACTTTAATATAAATTTTGATCAAGCTGATTTATTTATGGATATGCGAAGTCCGGAATGCAAAGCCCAGTTCGATATTGATGACTGGATTTAGCCTTTCAATGATAAGTGGCAAACCAATTCAGTAATTAATTGTAAACTGCACGGTATTAAATAAGGCCGGATCATCGTTTTATTTTTTTCTCTAGGCAGAAGACCCTTATTTTTCTGCTTTGATCTTATTTCTTAGAATTTCAAGACGTTCAGGGAGGGTTTGTGCATCTTCTTTGCGATCCTGCAAAAGGCGCGTAAACCAATCTATTCCCTCTCCCAATTTTGGATCCATTTTAATGGCTCTGCCATAATCTTTGATTGCACTCTTATATAAACCCATCCGATCTTCCAGAATCGCTCGATTGGCAAAGGAAACTGCAGAATCTGGATCCAACTTTAATACTTCGTTAAAAACCGTTAGAGCTTCCGAATCTCTTCCTAACTGCATGAGAGTTCTAGCTCTTCCCCTTTTAGCATGAATAAAGTCTGGGTCCTCCAATATAGCCGTTTCATAATATAAAAGTGCCTCCTGAAACTTTCCGTCGGCATAAAGATCAACAGCTTTAGCAAAAGACGGGCGTCTTTCCAAAGGGGTTGAGCTTTGTAAAATTGCCCAACTAAAGGAGAGAAAGATCATACTAATTCCAAAAAACCGGATAATACGATAAACCCTTTCCAATTCCATAATGGATAGACCTACTGGCAATATTTCCAATGAGCAAGGCGTATTCCCTGATTATTCAAACGCTGAGTAATTCTTTTTATGGATACACCATTAATTTTTTCTTGTTTAAATACAGCGTTTACAAAATCCGCAACGATATCAGGTTGATCCTTACCAAAAGCAGGTACCTTTTTACCAACAAATTCATATGTAGATTCATCAGAGGTATAAAATCTGAAAAAGGTGGAGAGGTACAAAATCATGCTGTTTCTGGCAATATGAGGGGGTTTTCGTTTTCCAATTGTTTTTGCGCTAGCAACCGAAAATTGTATCCCTGCTATTCTTCTTCGCGAATCTAATTTATTTTTTTCCACCTCAAATTTAGAAGCCTGGAAACAAGCCTGAAGCACAGAGCTTTCCAAGTTACCATAGGGGAATTCATTCTTGCCCTGACGGAGCTTCTTCATTTGATCCATCGCCCTCTTACCTTTGGGAGAATAACAAAATTGGGCTCGCCATATTCTGAACTCCCGTACCGTTTTAATCATAAATTTCCTAGTTTTGGATGGCAGGATCAGGTTGTAAGTTTTGTTCCGCAACATAGGTCTGATGACCTTTCTGATGCACCAATACATGGTACCAAGGCTCATCTTTTGGGGGTCGGCTTTTAGCAACCGCATCATACCAATCATCAGTTGCCTTAAATTCAAGATCAACACTAAGAATGATACCCCTATAATCAAATAGTTTGTGCTGGATCAATTGACCAATACAATATTTAGCTTTGGGAGATTTACCCATTTTTATTAAAAGAAATCCCTAAACAATTAACTTATCAAAACAAAAATAGTAGTAGATATTAATCATTAAATTATTAGGAAACAATAAAAATAAGCTTTGAATGGGTTTAGCTTGTTATTCTACACTCGTAAGTATCTTCAGAGGTCCATTTAACAAAAATATAATCAGGGACCACGGTTTTACTATCAATAAAAGCAGATTGAAGTTCTTCGGCTGAAATATTCTTGACGGAACTTAAGTCAACCCCTTGGAATTTGGCTTCAATAAGCTCCGCACCAGAAAAATCACAATCAACAAAACGTGCACCGCGAAAATCCGCATCCCCCAATTTTGCATTTACAAAGCATGCAGAATTCAAGAAAGCATGTTTAAAGTTGGCCTCACTAAGGTTAGCATTGGTAAAATCAACATTCGTACAATCCGTCTCCATCATTTCTGTTCCAGAAGCATCTGCACCCCGCATAATTGTGCCAATAAGCTTTCCCTTGGAAAGATTGGCCCCGCGACTGAAGTAGCCTTCCCGTTGGTACCTTCCCGTAAGTTTTGCTTCGCTAAAATCTGCTCCCGAAAGATTAGCACCAAGAAGGTTTGCTTCAATAAGCTTAGTGCGTATCAAGTCTGTTTGTTCCAAATCTGCATTGAAAAGGTTAGCGCCGGTCAAATCCGCATCGTTAAGATTTGATTTTGTCAGATTGGCATTTGTCAGATTAGCTTTTAAAAAATTTGCTCCAGAAAGATTGGCACCAGAAAAGTCGCTGCGCATCGCTTTTACAGAAAACAAGTTAGCACCAACCAAAGATATACCCTCCAAATTTGCGCTTACCAAAATCGCGGAAATAAGATTGGCTTTGTTTAAGTCTAACCCAGAAAGGTCTAGTCCCTTAAGCTCGGCACCTTCAAGATTATTTTTAGATTTAGCGACTTTTTCTCTATTCCAAGTTGTCATTTACAATCTATCATTAGATTTTTATAAATAATCAGCTATTAACCTCTGAAATGAGGAATCTTAATCTATTCAGATCAACTGCTAAAGTCAATTAATAAAGTAGTCGGATAAAATGAATTAATAACTCATGATGTGGCAGACAAATCAGTTTTAGGATGCCCGATCAGGATTTTTTTATAGGCCTAATGAACCGATCCTCAAAAAAGAAAAACAATCTTTGTTAGCGTCAATGTTATTTCATTGCCAGCATTTATATTATTCTTTTAAGAGTTTTGTTTCTCATTCTCAAATCTATATGATCCATATTTTTCCCAAATGGATACTCAAGCACCTTCTGAACTTTTATCAATATCAGGAGAAAAGCCATAATTAAAAAGGAGGCTACAATCCCGTAGTTACCCAGTGTTGCAAATTGAGGACTTAAGATCAGCACTCCAGTCACCAATGCCCAGTCAAGAAATATTCTTAATGTCCTTGGCGTTCTATTCTCTTTAATTGCCAACAACTTTTCAAAACTAGAGTACATTTTTTCCAACCAACCTAAAAGACAGGCAATTTCCGGAGCGCTTATTTTTTTTGATGTTCTAAATTTTTCAATGATCAAACTAATTTCATCAAAAAAAATATCTATATCGGTCAGTTTTTTTTGTGCCTCCTCACCAACCACGTCAACATGAAAAAGAAATCTTAATTTTTCAAAAAACTCCCTTAATTCATACTGTAATTTATCTCTGTCTTTTTCAATTAAATGTCTTTTCCCTGTTTGCCAAAAACTCATTGCCAGCGCCCATAAACTTGCAAGCTCTTCAATCGCCTGAAAACGCCTAGTATTAGCCGTGCTTATAATAATTGCAAAAACGAAAAACAGGCCTCCAAAAAATATCGTATCAATCCCACGGAGGGCTAAAACAAAGTCATGCTCTAAGCACAGGAATGTTAAAAGACTGGCCAATGGAGGAAGAATTATAATCCTGTATAAAAAGAATGGAGCTAAGTTTTTCATTAGAAACTTTAAATTAATATGAGTTTGCTACTTTTGCCAAATTGTAAAGTTATTTTATGCGTCTTGTCATGTCTGGGCAAGAGTAAATAAAAACAGGCTTTACCGCATACTTGAAAAATTATAAAATCGGAAACTCCGTATTGATATTAATGCGAGAGCAAATTTTTGAATACTTACGAAGAATTGAGGGTTAAAGGTCAAAGGCCAAGCAAAACAATATTAAGGAATTCTATCCGAAGCATAATAGTTAGCCAAGTGGCTTTGTCCAATCAGGTATACTCGGTTCTCGCAATCTTTTTTTTATCATACTTTCTTTAATTAGATTAAATAGGAATTTTTGAGCCCTGGCTTTATCCTTAATTTCTGTGCAAATTTTAAGGCGCTTTCCACCGATATAGCTATCAATCCAGTACACCTGTTTTTTTTTATAAAGCATTTATTTGAATAATTTTTGATAACTACTTTGATACCTTTGAAATCCAACCTTTCCGCTTCATACAACTGAGAAAATAACGCCTTTTATCAATTAGTATTTCACCCGCACGTTTGCTTCCTTCTGCCTTTGAAGCCAGCAAATTGGAATGTTCCTGACAGTCCAGCTTATTATTATAAAAAGTATTTCGATTTAAATCTTTTCGTTCTTTAAAATCCTCTAGATTATTGTATGACGTACAACCTAAAAAATAAAGAGCAACCAACATCCAGATAAAATAATTCATTCCGGTTTTTTCAATACAGTTTAATTATTGTCTCTTGCCTAAAGTGTACCATTGGTCATAAAAAAATAAATATTAAGCTACGTCGCACTTTCAAAAATGTTTAACGGAATCTTTGAGGTTTTTAATTATTAGGGCTACTCCCACAATTGATTTATACTTCAATGGATTATCTCTGTATAGATAGTTGCGGAAGGTTTTATTCCTGAATGGACAGGGGAAAGGAACTAGCCAATCTATTCATTTGTTTTACTCGGCTTAATAAGTTTTGAGCAAAAACTTTCGTAATCGGAGTAAGATCCGATCCAACACCATAATAAACC
>CAZMXD010000015.1:0-16485 GCA_964570185.1 uncultured Nitrospina sp.
GCCAATTGGATAGATATCATCTGCCGAGATGCATCGCAGAGTTCGGCTGGCGCTCAAAACGCTTGGGGGTTTGGGAAGGGATTTGAGACTACTATACATCCCGCTGGTTGGTCTTATGCTTAAAAATTTGGGATGCATCTCATTCATTAACGATGGAATCCTTTTTTCTGGTAACCCGCCGGTGGAAGATCTTTAATTCTGCCTCTCAATTTATTTAGCCTTGTAATATATATAGCACTCAATATAGCTAAGCTCGCCAACTCCTATATGAATCTTTCCATTTCATTATATTGTGTACCTTGCGGAAAGTACCACTACATATAGTATATGTCAAGCGGTTATTAGAAAAGAATTGCAAAAAAAACGAGTAAGGCCCAATTTTATAAATATTTATGCTCTTAAAAAACCTGTGTGTTTTTATTTATTTTCTTGATTATCCAATATAAAGTATATTTGAGTTAACAATATTACAATATATTGGGGTATCCAACTTGAGGTATTCAGAGGATTGACCCGGATTTTTACTAAGATTTAAACCTATCAAGATTGAGGGGAATGGCGTCCAAATGCTTCTTTTTAATCTGATAATAGCCCTTTTGGTCTTCAATTTTAGCAAAATATTTTTGCCCAGTTGGGTCTGGGTTTCCTACCAGTAACTCTACAAATTTTTCTGAATTATTTTTCCAGAGGCTAACTTTGTAAGCGGGAGAGTTCAGGCCAGAAAATGCGGGAGCGCTACTTGTTTTCAAAAAGGATTCAAATTCCATTCCCTGCAGAGTCCAAAGGATATCGTTGCCAATAATTTTTTTTATTTTTGTTTTTTCAGGTTTAAATAAATTCCAGTGGGAATCTGATTTTTTTAATTCAAAAAGGGTCTTTCGTGTTTGTATTACAATTTTATTTACATCATCAGTTTTAAATTTAAAAATTTTTTTATTTCGAAATTCATGAAATGTGCGAAACAGTTTTTGCGCTGTCTGCTTTGAAACGGAAAATACCGTAGACTCTCCTGTTCGCTTTGCGAAGAACTGATTTCCATCAATAGTAGTTTTTCCAAAGAGGATTTCAAGAGATTTTCCGCTAACCGTTGTAATTGAAAAGGAGCGTTTTGGTTCGTTTAGCCCAAACAAATTTATGCTGTCAGGTGATAGCTTGATAAATTTAGTGATTTTAGCTTCTTTTAGATCGAACAAAAAACTTCTGATCGTCTTCATGTCCGCGTCCGTTTCTTGAGGCTTGTAGATTCTCCAGTTGTCTTTTTCGGCACGAATAGCCTGAATAGTTTCTTCTTCATTTCGTATGTTTATTCCAGTCACATTATTTTCTTCGAAATCGATTAATGTTTTATTTAAAAAGTTGATAGTCTCTTTTTTAAGAGTATTATAAAATTTTTTATTAACTACGAAAACCCCTGGTGATCCATTCTTTTTGCCATAGTACCCGGAACTGTTTTTTGCGGAACCCAAATTTATAACGTAGGACTGTTTATTTTCATCTTTTAAAATAAGTGTGGCATGAGGACTATCTAGGCCATAGGTAGTTAGTGACTTTGGGTTTTCACTTTCAAACTCTTGAATGCGAGAAAACTGAATGTCCCGCAGAAAAGATAATACTTTATCCTTTTCCGCTTTAGCTTCAACATTTCCAAAAACTTCCCATTGATTTTTGTGTCTAATTAGATCAAGAGCGCCATCTTTTCTTTTAATTTGAATTTGGTTGATCGAGCCCGAGCTGAAATTAAAAATAGTTTTATCTCTGAAGTCGTAGACCGACTTATTAAAGTTTTTTTTGGAAGTAGCTGAAAGAAGTACTGCTGGACTGCTCTCAAGTTTGAGATATGTGCTGTCACCGATTGCACTGTCATCGCCTAACAGCAAGATTTCTTCTGTGCCGTCTTTGAATTGAAGACGAATTTTAAAAGACGGAGGCTCTAAGCCGTATTGCGAAAGATTTTTTGGGTTGGTTTCAACCACCCGAGACTTTTCTAGGTTTTCAATGCCTGATAAAAAGGTTTCAGCAGCAGGAGTATCCCCGATAGCTGTAAAAGGCTGTGAAAGCCCCCAAATTTTATCGCTGTTTTGGAAAAGAGTAATAGTTTGATCTTGTTTAACTAAGGAAAATTCTTTGACCCTCTCACTTTTAAATGGAAGGACCTTCCTGGCGATTTCTTTTTCTTGTGCTTTCTTTGTTTCTGCGGGTAGATCAACAAAAAAATAATAAACTCCCAGAATAAGGAAAGCGACCACCATCCCGACCGTTCCTTTGAACTTCATAAACCTCTTCTCCTCCACCAGATGCGAATACCTGCACCAGCAACAATTCCTGGAAAAACGAATATACCTAAAACAAAGATGGCGCTTCCCCATGAGCGGGTTAATTGGATGGGGGTGTTATTTCTTTTTTTTGGTCGAATGGAAATTAGGTTTTCTTCTTCAGCTAACCATGAGACCGTATTAAGAAAAAAGTCTCCGTTGCCGGAAAAATTACTGTATCGGTTATTTGCGAAATCGGAATCTCCTATTACTACCATTGTGGCTTTTGATTGTGGCTTTTTATGCTTGTGGGGTTCTTTGTTTTCCTGATGCGGCTCTTCCTTCTCTAGCAATTTTGAAGAAACTACTGCGATAGAAACCGGACCTTTAAGATCCGACTCAACATCAAACTTTACGGTTCCCGATTCAAAATCTGATTCGCCCCAGCTATTATCGCTGGTCTTTAGCAGTTCGATGGTATCTGTTTTTGAGTTTGGTATTTCTGTGACGGACTGAATAATTGGGAAAATGGTTGCGAGGGAAAAGTCGCTGGTAATATTGTGCGCTGTGTATTGGTTGACTACGGGAGCTGCAAAATCACCGCCAAACAATTTGGACAAGGGATCGATAACTATATTCCCGCCAAGCTGAATGCCCCAGTTTTTTAGAAACGGTTCCATTCCATGGTTTGATTTGGGATCGAGAAGCATCATAATAGCCCCGCCCTTTTCGAGATAGAGCTTTAGGGCTGCTTGCTCTTCCTTTTGAATCGGTTTTTTAGGTCCTGCGATTACCAATGTTGATGCGTCTTTAGGGACTTCTCCTGTTTGCAGAAGTAATAATGGCTTTACAAGAAATCCGTCTTGTTCCAGACTCTTCTTGGAGGTAAGGTATCCTTCGTTTTCTATGCTTTCGATTTGGTTTTCTCCATGACCCTCAAGAAAATAAATCACTTTTTGTTCGTCACGGGTGACTTTTAATAGAGCATTAGTCAGGTTTTCTTCTGTAGCATTTTGAATTTTAGTTTCTTTTTTCCCGCTTTCTAATACGATGGTGCCATAAGTTGTCACTCCATATTGTTTGGTTATCGCAGGGTTTTTATCGGGATCTAGGTAGGCTATTCCAATTTTGTCGGTTTCTTCCAAATATCCCTCAATCAGGTTGCTGAAAGCTACCTTTTCCGGAGCTTCAATTTGATAAAATGCGGTTAACTTAACTTCACGAGGAAGGTCCGTAATAATTTTTTTTGTTTGTGGAGCTAGGGTAAAAAGGTTTCCCTTGGTGAAATCAAATCTATATTTATGTCGATTTATAAGAAGGTTGGTAAATATCAGTATTCCCAGTAAAACGGATATGAGGATAACTGAATTAGTGCCATGTTGAGCGAATCGCGAGGAAAAAAAGTTCTTTATGGATGTGCCTTCTGCATATAGGGAAAATATCCCATTAGATAGAGATATTAAAGTTAATGATATAACCAGGGTTTTAAGGTCAGGAAGTACAATATAAAACAACAGTGCTGTAAATCCTGATATTAAAGACAGCCAACCTGTAATGGGAGTGAATTTTTTCATAGAATTATCTCCAGCGATTGGAAACCAGAACCCGGTGGCAAAGAAAGAGCCCGAAAAATATGAAGGTTAGATAATAGGCGAGATCGCTGGTTTCTATCATGCCTTTTAAAAAACGATCCAAATGTTCCATGATGGAAAGATATTCTAGAATTTGCCCTGTTGCCGAATTAGTGGATTGGGCACCCCATCCAATAATCCACATGAAAAGAGAAAAACCAAATGTGATTACTGCTGCAACAATCTGGTTTTCCGTCAAAGAAGATGCGAACACCCCCACTGAAACATAGCAACCTGCCATTAATAAAACCCCGAGATAGCTAGTCAAAACGGGCCCGATGTCAGGTTCGGCTATAATAAATAAAAAGCCAAGGGAATAACTCGACAGTAAAACCATCATCATAACTACTATCATGCAGGCGAGGAATTTACCTAAAACGATTTCTTTTAAATGTATAGGCGAGGAAAGAAGCAGGCGAAATGTTTTAGATTTTTTTTCTTCAGAAAAACTTCGCATTGTGACGATGGGAATTATTAAAAGTAAAATCACCGCCATATTTTGAAAACTGGGTTCGATGACCATTTCGTTTATGTTAAGAGTTATACCCATTTGCTGGAATTGTCCAGACTGCATACTTTGCATGCTGAAAAAACTGAGGATATTTATAAATATATAGCTGTAAATTATTAAAAAAATAGTGGTGATTACATAAAAAATGGGTGAGTTAAAAAATGAGTTCAAGTCTCTTTTTGCTATGATCCAACTATTTTTCATTATGCAGACCCCTTTTCTTCAAGTGTGAGCTTAAGGAAAATATCTTCAAGTGTCATGGAAACGGGTTTGAGTTCTACTATTCCCCAATGATTTTCTAGGGCCAGCTTTGCGATATCGTCTTGAAGGTTGGACCTTAATTCGCATTCAATAAAATATTGGCCATCTTTGTCATTGACAACAGAAATAACCTGGCCCAAGTTTTTTAATTTCTCCGGCACATTGTCTTTTGTGTTTCTCAAGGTTAAAGAAAGGCGCTCACTTTTTCTTAACGAGGCCGTAAGTCCACCAAGTGAATCAACTGCTGCGATTTCACCTTCATTAATGATAATTACACGTTTGCAGATTTGGGTGATTTCGGGAAGAATATGTGAGCTGAGAATGATGGTATGTTCTGCGGCGAGTTCCTGAATCAATTTTCGAATTTCAATAATTTGAATGGGATCTAACCCTATTGTTGGTTCGTCAAGTATTAGAATTTCGGGGTCGTGAACCATCGCTTGCGCAAGCCCTACCCTCTGTTGATAGCCTTTTGAGAGTCGTCCGATAATTCGGTGACCTACGTTTTTAAGGGAACATTTTTCGAGAACCTTTTGGACCGCTGAAATAATTTGTTTGGAATCAACACCTCTTATCCCGGCCGAAAATTGTAAATAATCTTTAACAATCATATCAGGGTAAAGGGGAGGTGTTTCGGGAAGATACCCAATGACTTTTCTTATATCAAGTGATTGTTCAAAGGTATCGAAACCGTTTATATTAACGCTACCACTTGAGGCGGGTAGGATACAGGAGATAATATTCATGGTAGTGCTTTTACCAGCTCCATTTGGACCTAAAAAACCGACTACTTCGCCTTTTTCTATTTGAAACGATAAATTATTTATTGCACGACGAGTCCCGTAATAACGAGTCAAGTTTTTAACCTCAATCATTCTGATGCTCCATTACAACCATTGGAAGTTTTTAAAAATTTTTGTCTCAGAAAAAGCAAACAGGAAAAAAGGAAAACTGAATACGAAAAAATTAGCATAGTGGAATAATATTTTTCAATTAAAAAATTTTAATCTGTTTTGCGGTAGTATTAAGCCAAAATTCCAGATGGTTCTTTGGGTTTGTGCTTTTTTGAAAAGTTCTTTTTATCTGACGTCCGAGAAGGTGAGAGGAATTTTATTTTATTTTCAGGCGTCTGCCTTTTTGTTGTGCCGATTTATAAATCGTGTAGATAGTGTCTAATGATCTTAGAGCATCTTTTACGTTCGAAAAATCAGGTTTTCCTGTCCGAAGACTTTTTATTATATCTTTTGCTCCACCTATAAACGGACTTTCATAGTTATTAGGTTTTGGAAAAGGTATTTGCTCCAACTCTTGAAACCCTTTAAAGCGTTTGCTTTTTCGTGTTATGTAAAGTTCTCTTCCTGAATTTCCTATTAAAAGACGACCCTCTGAGCCTTGAATATCTAATTCAAAATTAAAATATTTTCTGACTCCCCCGCCCTCGATAAAACCCAGACTGCCATTTTGGAATCCAATCATTGCGGAAGCAGTTTCCTCAATATACTGTTTTCCTCTGGGTCTTTTTTCGTGTCCTGAGACCCATGAAATGGGGCCACCAAAATATAGAAGCAGGTCGATTAAATGTGTTCCATCATGAAACAGAGGACCACCTCCGTATTTTGCTATGGGTAGGTTGGCAGGTTTCCAGCTTAATGCGTTTCCAATAATGGTTCTTATTTCTCCAATTTTCCCTTTGCGAATTATTTTTTGAGCCATTTGATAATGAGCGTCCCATCTTCTTTCATGGTTGATTAGAAGTGGTATATTTTTTTTTTGGCAGGTGCGCACTAGTTTTCGCGCCAAATTAAGGTCTACATCAATAGGTTTTTCACAGAAAATTCCTTTTACTCCGCTACGGACACCATCTAATGCCATAGTGGCGTGTTGGCTTGTCCAGGTTGCAATACATAAAATATCTAACGAACTCTCACTAAGCATATCGTGGTAATTCGTATAAAGGTTTTTAACATTCCATTTTTTCCCGAACTTTTTAAGGCGTATTTCATTAATGTCACAACCTGCAATCATTTGCGCATTTTTAAGCGCGGAAAAAGCCCCTGCGTGAGTGCATGGTTTGCCGCGTAAAGGATCTTCCTCTAGCAGGCTGCCGATTCGTCCACAGCCAATGATTCCAGTTTTGAATATTTTCATTTTTGAATGGTAAAGGTGAGTGGTACTAACTTTTTCTTAGGCTGGTTTATTATAGCATTGTCATATTATTGATTTAGGTTGAAAAGAGACTGAAAATACAAAAGCACCTCTACTTCAGTAGAGGCGCTTTTGTATTACGAGTCTTGGAAAGAGGAAATAATTTTCAGAACTTCATTTTCGTTTACTTTTCTGGTTCGGGTTGCTTGTAAACTATATCATCGACTTTATTGGAGTCGACGTTGTCCACTCGTTTAAAAAGAATATCGTTGTATTCACTAATACTTTTGTTTAATCGTAACTGTTGTTCTCCTGGGATTTGTCTTACCTCTTCTCCTGTTTTGCCATCTACAACTTCAATAATAACTTCTTGTGTTTCCGGATCTATTCGAATCCGGGTCTTATGCTCCGCGTTTGAAAGATCTTGGTTGTTGGCTGAAATATCACTTTCTTCAGAAATTATTTTTAAAGTAGTAAGTTCTACGGAATCCTCATTTGTATTTCCCAAGAGTTCGACCTGTGGCGGATCCCCAAAACCTGGGGATTTTGGCGCTCTTGAATTCAATTGAGGTCCATAACCTGCTGAAAGTGAATTGGATAAAATTGTTAGTGACATTTTAACTTTTTAATTAATTTAAAATTAACTCCAAGAATCATGTTTGCCAGAAGTTTAAATTTTTAATTACTAAACTCCTTCGAGCAGAGTCAAAGCTGCTTGCGGATTCAAGTTAGCCTGCCCTATCATTGCTACTCCTGCTTGAACCAGAAGCTGATTTTTGGTCAGGATAGTGAGTTCTTCCGCCAAGTCTGCATCACGAACTGTGGACACTGCGGACGTCAGGGTTTCTTGGGTAATATCCAAATTATCAGCAGCATGTAGCATACGGATTTGCGCAGTTCCCACTCGAGCTCGCGTGTTTATAATTTGATTAATGGCCACAGTTAAATCATTGAGCGCCGTGAGCGCAGCTCCCTGGGTTTTGATGTTCGAGCCAGTCAAGCCTAATGACTTGGTGCTTTGATCCTTGATATCTAAAATATTATTCAGATTGAGTTGATGGTCTGCTGTTGTATCAACACCTAATTGCAAAATTTTGTGTTGTGCAGCATCTACACCTTTTGCCAATGATCCATCGATGAGTTTGGCTCCATTATATTCGGTTGTATCTACAATTCTGTCTAACTCATGGAGTGAAGATGCATACTCTATATTGGTGCTTGCTCTTTCGACATCACTGATGGTTCCATTTGCGGATTGTGCTGCGAGAGAGCGAAGGCGTAACAATATTGCAGATATTGCGGACAAGGCGCCTTCGCTTATATTTACAAAAGCTGTTCCATCATCAAGGTTTTTAGCACCTTGTTCAAGAACCAGAATGTCAGCTCGAATATTTTCTGTAAGGGTCAGTTCTGCGCTACCATCTTTTGCGCCTTGGATTCTAACCCCAGAAGAAATCCGGTCTATTGCGTCCCCAAGTTCTGCCTGAACGCTGTCAAGATGCCTTTGAGCATTCAATGAAGATAGGTTTGTGTTTAATGTTAATGCAACCATTTTCTTTTCCTCCCTGAAAAGGTCTGGTATTTTTTAAATTTTAGTTTAAGCTTCCTTACTTTATAAATTTGGGATAAAGTTTTATCTAAAATCATTTTCCCATTATTGCAGAAGCTGTAAAACCGATTGTGGAATCAAGTTCGCCTGTCCTACCATGGCTGTTGATGCCTGTACCATAATCTGGTTTCGTGTCAATAGTGCCACTTCTTCAGCGATATCCGCATCGCGGATGGCTGATTCGGCAGCTTGCAAATTCTCAATGGTAATAGAAAGATTAGAAATGGTTCTGACTAAACGATTTTGTACAGCACCGACTTTACCTCTACCCTGAGTAATAGTTGCAATAGACGAATTCATCTGGTCTAGGGTAGTTAACGCTGCGGCGGCTACCGTTAGACTCAAATCATGGATACCGAGAGCGGATGAAGTAACGGCGCCCAGATTTACCTGCTCATTTAGGTTAATACGACTTTCTTTATTATTATTGATGCCTACCTGAATTAGTATTTGGTTGTTGGTAGCTACACTTGAAGCCAATGATCCGTCTACCAACTTCTGCCCGTTAAACTCGGTGGTGTTGGCAATACGATCAATTTCCAGCCTTAGAGCATCGAATTCTAATTGAATGGTTTGGCGCTCGGAAGACCCGACTGTGCCTGTCGCTGCTTGCGATGCCAATTCCCGTAGTCGAATGAGAATTCCGGATTGTTCGTTAAGGGCGCCCTCGGTTACATTAATAAGAGAGATACCATCGTTGGCGTTTCTTACTGCCTGACGTAGTGCTCGGATGTCAGACCTCAATGCCTCCGAGATAGCAAGGCCCGCCGCATCATCTGAACCGCGGTTGATTCGGATTCCAGAGGAAATCCTCTCTACCGACCTTGCTAGCCTGTCATTATTGACGCCTAAAATTCTTTGGGCATTCAATGACGGAATGTTATTAAAAATTCTGATGGGCATGTTTATTATCCTCCTTGATAATTCGGAACTTAGAATTCCTGGTATTCAGCATCCTTGCTGAAATTAAATTTAGTTTGTTACCTTTTCTAACTTAATCCTAAAAATTTTAATTGGGATTTTAATGCCAGTTCGATCTATCCCCTCCAGGAAATCCGAACTTAAGTTGTGTATCGGGAATTGTGTAAAAATGCTTTATAGTTTTTTTAGAAAAAAAGTGAGGTTTGGATAAAAAAAAGAAATTAGAACCAATAAATCAATATATTTCAATGCTTTTAAAATTTTTTGCTGTGGTAAAAAAAATGCGCCACCAGATGAAACTGGGGCGCATTTTTGATCTAAAAGGAGTGGTCTTAGCAGGCAGTAATTATAAACAAATTCTTTAATTAAACAGATTCATTTAAGATTTTCTGATTAAATTCTCTGATACGGCTGGTTAATCGTAGAAAATCTTCGCCTGGAATTTGGCGAATCACCTCGCCCGATTCACTATCCAAAACTCGAACCACTAATTCATTTGTTTCTGTGTTCACTTGGTAGTCAATCTTATTTTTATTCAGAGAATTTATATCTACGTTTATTTCTGAGCTTTTAGACAAAGATGTTTCTCTGATTAAAGGTAAGTCATAATTTTCTTCGTTTTGGTTAATTTCCCTTCTTGTTTGGTAGGTTTTTCCCGTCAGGCCGGGACTGTTTAACCTTGTTGAGGATAAAATAGCTATGTCCATATTTATTGCCTAAAGTTTATTGAGTCAGTTTAAAAGAATTATCCGTTTCATAATGAACTTGGTTTAAATTTAACCGAGAAGCTGCAAGATAGTTTGTGGAATAAGGTTGGCTTGTCCCACCATTGCAGTTGAGGCCTGTACCAAAATCTGGTTTCGAGTTAACAACGCCACTTCTTCAGCGATGTCTGCGTCTCGAATGGCAGATTCTGCAGCTGTCAGGTTTTCTATAGAGACAGACAGGTTAGAAATAGTCCTTACCAGTCTATTTTGCACCGCACCAATCTTGCCTCGGCCTTGCGTAACAGTAGAGATAGCCGTATTAATGGTGTCCAATGCAGTCAATGCATTAGCCGCACTGGTTACTGAAAGCGTGTGAATTGACAAGCTGGAAGCTGTTACTGATGCAAGATTCACATCAGTGTTCAAATTGATCCGGCTGTTGCTTCCACTGTCGATTCCGACTTGGATAGAAATGTGAGCGTCAGAAGACACGCCAGATGATAATGACCCATCCACTAGTCCCTGACCATTGAATTCGGTCACGGCCGAAATTCGGTCGATTTCAAGACGTAATGCATTAAATTCCAATTGAACCGATTGGCGTTCGGTAGAGCCAACAGTTCCCGTTGAGGCCTGGGAAGCCAACTCCCGAAGTCGAATTAGGATACTCGATTGTTCGTTAAGTGCGCCCTCAGTAATGTTGATCAGTGAAATTCCGTCGTTTGCATTTCTTACTGCTTGACGAGTTGCCCGGATATCAGAACGCAAAGCTTCTGAAATGGCTAGGCCTGCCGCATCGTCCCCGGCTCTATTAATACGGATTCCGGATGAGATGCGTTCAACAGACCGAGAGAGTCTTTCGCTGTTGACACTCAAGATTCTCTGCGCGCCTATTGAGGGGATGTTGTTAAAGATTCGAACTGGCATTGTAATCCTCCATGATTGAAATTGCGGGTTATAGTTTTGGTCTACATACCAAAACAAGCCTCCAAGCTTTTAACCCTTGGGTGAAGAATCAACTTCTACACCTTTTTAAATTTGTTACCTCCCGATAATTAAATTAAAAATTTATTTTTTGATTCAGGACATAAACATGCTTAATGAGGCCTATCGGAGAAACTCCTTAGACCTTTAGTAAATTATTTTTTTTTGGTTTTTATTTTTGGGTAAGTTGAAGCAATAAGATTGGGCTGGCAAGGGTTAGGATCTGAAAGCTAACGTTTTAATAACCATAAAAACAATGGATTATATTTTCCAGCTTTGGCGTGGTTTTAGAAAAAAACTATTTAAAAAAACATCTATAAATTTTGTTTCTGGAGGCTAATTTATCTCTTAATACATATTGTAGGATCAGATATTCTTTTATAAAGGACCCAGAAAAAAGCTCGTTTTATGGTTTTACTGCCTTCTCACTATTACTTTTGCGTTGTTTGAAATAATAAATTATTAGCCATTTTTTGTCTCTTATTTCAGGTTAAAAGGCTAATTGTTCTCAAGAATTCTTTTGCTTTGTTTACAGAATCTGGCGCAGATTTAGCCGCCTTATGATTTGCAATAGAGATATCTTGATATTGTTTAATTTCTTGAAGCAAAATATTCAAACTTTTGGAACGCTGTTTTAATTGTGTGGTAATGTCCTGTTTTTTTAAAGAAATATTTTTATCTGGTTCAGGATTTCCAGAACAGTCAAGATTTGACTCAAGTCCTGGAGCTGCTAATTGCTTGATTTGATATAAGAGGGATTCTACTTTTCCGTAAGCAGCATCTACTTTTTGAAGAAAATCGATGCCCAAATCAAGATTGTGAATTGCTTGATTCAAGCTTTTTAGATCTACCTCTCTGGTTCCAGATTCAAAAAAAGCCCGATCTGGATTCTCTTGGATTAGTTCTATGCGATCTGTTTTAATGGGTGCTTTGGCTATGGCCTTCTGATCCATGACGGATTCCTTGCATTAACTGATTATTTATAGTTGGATAAGTCTAAAGTTAAGCCAGTAACTGCAAGATAGTTTGAGGAAGCAGATTAGCCTGTCCCACCATTGCGGTTGAAGCCTGTACTAGAATCTGGTTTCGTGTCAACAACGCTACTTCTTCAGCGATATCAGCGTCTCGAATCCCAGATTCTGCAGCTTGCAGATTTTCTATAGAGATCGACAGGTTGGAAATACTTCTTGCCAGTCTATTCTGCACCGCGCCTAATTTGCCTCGTCCCTGTGTAACAGTACCTATAGCACTATTAAGGGCGTTCAGTGCGGTCAAGGCATTACCCGCACTGGTTAACGAAAGCAAATTAATTTCAAGGCTGGAAGCGCTTACTGCTCCAAGACCAACATCCGTATTCAAGTTGATCCGACTGCTGCTACCGTTGTCGATACCAACCTGGATAATAATTTGGTTGTTGGTTGAAACAGAAGATGCCAAAGATCCATCAATTAAACCCTGGCCGTTAAATTCTGTCGTTGTTGTGATACGATCAATTTCATTTCTTAATGCGCTAAATTCCAATTGAATTGATTGACGTTCGGTCGAGCCAACCGTACCGGTTGCGGCCTGGGAAGCCAACTCACGAAGTCGAATTAGAATACTTGCTTGTTCGTTAAGCGCGCCTTCTCCAACGTTAATGAGCGAAATCCCGTCGTTTGCGTTTCGCACAGCTTGACGAAGCGCACGGATATCAGAGCGCAAACCTTCCGAAATAGAAAGACCTGCCGCATCATCCGAGGCCCTGTTGATCCTGATACCGGATGAAATGCGCTCAACAGATTGAGTGAGACGATCGTTATTTTTGCCCAAGATCCTTTGAGCATTAAGCGAGGGTATATTGTTGAAAATTCTTACTGGCATATCCCTAATCCTCCACCATGAGTTAGATATTTGCTGCGATTAATTTTTTATTTAACTGGTACTGCTTGCCCCTGAAGGATATTGTTTAATGTGGTTTCCCTTCAGTTTTCCACTATTTACTTATCTGTATGAGTTTCATTAAGTAATTAGCTTAGGTAAGTAACGTGGAATCTCCGATTCTTGATACTTGCCTAGCTAATTTAGGTTATCGACCAGAAAAGTTAGAACTTTAACAAAAGTTAAAAAATTATTGATTTTTTGTGCGCCAGTTTTTTTGCTTAATCTGTGAATTTAAAGTAGACACTTGAGGATGGGTATCTAAAAAATTAATAACATCTTCAATATCAAGGTTAGACGGAGGAATAAAGTGAATTTTGGAAAATATCTCTTTCATCAAAGCAAAATCTTCTGGCGTGTCTACTGTTAATCGAAAAGGGCAGTTTTTTAAATAAGCGGGTGGCTTGACACGGACAATTGTGTATTTATCATAATGATCATGAAACCAGGTGGTCACATGCTCTTGATATTTTAAATCGTGGGCTTGTTGCCCGACTTTTTTTAATGTTTCAAGGCAGACTACCTCAGAACCTAGTCCTAAAGGAATCGGGTCGGCAGGTATAGTATAGTCGGCATTCGATTTGATGTGCTCAGTTATCAAAGATCGCAAAAGGGGTATATCTATAAGAGGGTTGTCACCGCAAACTCGAACCAAATGCTGGGCGCCGATGGCTTTTCCAGCCTGAATAAATCTATCTAGGACATTTTCTTTGGAACCTTGAAACACGTCTACGTTCAGATTTTGAGCAATTTCAATGAGAGGAGCCTCTGTTTTTGCTTGGGTCGTAGCCAGTTGAATGCGATCAATTTCTGGAACCTCTTGTAACCGATTGATGATATGCTCAAGAATAGAAAGTCCTGCAAGCAGGTGGGAACTTTTTCCCGGCAAGCGTGTTGACCCCATCCTAGCTTGAATAATTGCTGCAACCATGATTCCTGAAATTAAAATAATTTGGGATCGGCTATTGTAACCTTTTGAAAGTTATTTGTAATGTCGAAAAAATTAAAATCGTTAATCCGGCCTCCAAAACTGAATCCTGGAGATAAAGTCGGTGTGGTGACTCCGGCAGGACCCGTAGATAAAACACAATTGCAAAAAGGTTTGGAGGTGATTTTGGATATGGGATTTCAGCCAGTCCTGGGAAAATATATTTATACGCAGTCACGGTTTTTTGCGGGTACCGATTTGCAAAGAGCAAAAGATATTATGGATATGGTCCGCAATCCTGAAATTAAAGCCATTTTTTGTGCGCGCGGAGGCTACGGAACAAATCGGATTCTTGAACATTTGGATGCCAAGACAATTCGGGCTCATGCGAAAATTTTTGTCGGGTCCAGTGATATTACGTTACTACTTCACTATCTATATCTTCATTGCGGCGTGATAGGGTTCCACGGTCCGATGGTTGCTGGTAGTTTTGGTCGGGCTCCAATGAAACAGTCGCGGGAACAATTCAAAAACATTTTAATGGGAAAACCAACCTCCCTTTTGTGTGGAAAGGCCAAAGTGTTTTCAAAAGGCTCTGCAATGGGTAAAATTACGGGCGGTTGCTTAACCCTTCTTTGCCGATCTTTGGGAACGTCTTATGATATACAAACGAATAATCGGATACTTTTTATAGAAGATGTGAGCGAGCCTCTGTATAAGCTGGATGGCATGTTGTGGCAGTTGAAAGCAGCAGGAAAGTTTAAAGGAGTGCGAGGAGTCATTTTTGGTGAAATGGTCAACTGCAATTCACAAAAACCTAGAGATGGAAAATTTGAAAATATCCTTTACGATTTATTTCCAAAACCTGAAATACCAATTCTGACTCATTGTCCCATAGGCCATAGCAATGAAATCTGGACACTTCCCCTTGAAACTCAAGCAATACTCGATACGTCGATAAAAACCTTAAAACTAAAAAACTGCGGGGTCAAGTAAGACGAATGCAAACGCCTTTTTCCCTCAGGTAGCGTTTGGTTTCCTCAATAGTAAATTCCTTGAAATGAAAAATTGACGCAGCTAAAACGGCGTCGGCTTTACCTTGTTTTATTCCCTGGTAAAGATGTTCCAAAGTTCCTGCGCCTCCCGATGCTATTATTGGAATGGTGGAGGATTCTGAAACAAAACGGTTTAATTCTAGATCGTATCCCGTTTTTGTTCCATCCCTATCCATGCTGGTTAACAAGATTTCACCAGCCCCGTAGGTTTCCATAAGTCCAGCCCATTTAACTACATTTATAGCCGTGGGGGTTCTTCCTCCATTGATATATACCTCCCAAGAAGTCTTTATGCTATTTTCATCCAAGAGTAAATCAGGATGGGCATCGGCCCAGCTGGGTATACGGGATTTTTTGGTGGACACCTTGGTTTGCTTGGCATCGATTGCAACTACAATACACTGGCTTCCAAAACATTTTGCTGCTTTTTGGACAAAGGAAGGATCTTTAACAGCGGCTGAATTGATAGCGACTTTATCAGCTCCGGCTTTTAACAGGTTTCTAATATCTTCTAAAGTGCGAACGCCTCCACCTACTGTCAGAGGCATAAAAACTTGCTCTGCCGTCCTTGCAACTACATCCAGAATAATATCGCGTTTTTCATGAGAGGCGGTAATATCCAAAAAGGTGAGTTCGTCCGCACCTTCTTTTTCATAGGCTGCGGCAATCTCCACTGGGTCCCCAGCGTCACGCAAATTTACAAAATTCACTCCCTTGACCACGCGGCCATCTTTAACGTCAAGACAGGGTATGATGCGTTTAACCAACATAATTACTAAACGAGACTTTTGGCATCACGATAAGATAAGGTTTTATCGTAAAGTGCTTTTCCTATTATGACACCTTCTACACCTGAAGATTCAAGTTTTATCAAATTTTTAATATCTTCAAGGCGACTGACTCCTCCAGATGCTATGACAGGTAATTGTGCTGCTTCTGCAAAATCTTGGATGCTTTCAAGGTTAGGCCCTTGAAGCATTCCATCGCGGCTAATATCTGTAAATATAAACCCAGAAATTCCATAACCACGCATTTTAATGGCGAGATCGGCTGCTTTTTCCTCAGAAACTTCCACCCAACCTTTAACAGCTACTAATCCTTCCTGGGCATCAATACCAACAATTATTTTTCCCGGAAACTTTTTGCATGCTTGTTCGACAAATTCGGGCTCTTTTTGAGCAATGGTTCCTAAAATAATCCGGTAAACTCCAGCATTGACATATTCTTCAATTGCGGAAAGGGTTCGAATGCCTCCCCCTACCTGAATGTCAACAGAACTGCTGTATATAATTTCCTTTACAATTTTTGAATTTTTAGGGCAACCTTCAAAGGCCCCGTCCAAATCAACAACGTGAATGAGTTGTGCTCCTTCTTCATCCCAATGATTAGCCATTTCTTGAGGATGATCAGAATAAATCGTTTCCTGATCAGCTTTCCCTTGGGAAAGGCGTACGCACTTGCCATTTTTTATATCTACTGCGGGTATAATTTTCATTAAAGCCCTTGGGTTTATTTTTTATAAAGGCAGATATTAGCAAATTTTAAAGATAACCTCGAATAATTA
>CAZMXD010000016.1:0-16150 GCA_964570185.1 uncultured Nitrospina sp.
TATGGAAAATGTACCAGAACCCCTTTTAGCGGCTATTACATATGTGATAAAGCGGCTACCGCTGTTGATATTGTATATATGAACCTGTTCGTAAGGTTGTATGTCTACGAGTTCCAGCAAATCTTCATCAATTGCGATGCTACCTTCATAATCAATTTTAGTAGCTGTCACGGAGGCTCTATGTAGCTTAGATTTCAACATTATTTTTTGCAATTTTTAACCCTCTACTATGCAATTATCGATAAGTCGGGCATGCCCGATTTTTACTGCCAGTGCGATCAGCGTCCAGCCTTTCACTTCTGCCTTTTCCTTTAAGCTTATGGGATCACAAATAGATATATAATCGATTTGGGTGTCAGGTTCAGCGGAAATAATATTTTTGATGCTTTGGCGTAACTGGGCTGAAGAAATAATTCCCCGCTGAATATTTTGTTTTGCAACTTCCAAGGATTTTGAAAGACAGAGAGCTTTTAATCTTTCTTTTGGTGACAAATTGCTATTTCGAGAGCTAATAGCCAAGCCATCAGGTTGGCGAACTAATGGAACTCTATGAATTTGAACATCCATATTTAAATCTTTGGTTAGAGTTTCTATGACTGCAAGCTGCTGCCAGTCTTTTTCTCCAAAAAAGGCATGTTGCGGACGAATGATATTAAACAGTTTGACAATTACTGTTGCTACACCCTTGAATAAATCAGGTCTGCTTTTTCCGCATAATTGATCGGTAATTGCTTCCACCTCTATATTTGTTTTGAACCCTTTTGGGTAAATCGTTTCTTTATCTGGGTGAAACAAGGCATTTACTCCAGCAGACTCTAACTTTTCTAAATCTCTTGGCAAGTCATGGGGATAAATACCCAAATCTTCATTGGCACCAAATTGTCGTGGGTTGACGAAGATGCTTACTACGGTAAAGTCACAGGCTTTTAGGGATTGTTTTATCAAGCTCATATGGCCCTCATGTAAATATCCCATTGTTGGTACTAAACCCAGGGTTTGTCCATGCAAAGCTTCAGATATTTTTTTCATTTCATCAATGCTAGTAACTACTAAGGTTTGTTGTTTTAATTCAACGGTCATTATTCACCTGCTTAAGGGAGCTTTTTTTTAAATTATAGGTGTGTTCTGGACCTGGAAATTTTTCGCTTTGCACCTCGCCAATGAAATCAATGACGGCATTTTGAATTACATCTGATAAATGAACGTAACGTTTTACAAATTTTGGCGCAAAGTCAGGATTAAACCCGAGCAGGTCATGGATGACAAGAATTTGCCCGTCACATTTTGATCCCGCGCCGATTCCTATAGTGGGGATTTTAAGATCAATGGTGATTTCTGTAGCAAGTTCTTCTGGTATTCCTTCCAAAACCAAGGAGAAGACACCCGCTTTTTGTAAATCCTTTGCATCTTGTTTGATTTGTTTTGAGTCGAGAAAGTTTTTGCCCTGCACTTTATATCCACCGAACTGATGAACTGATTGAGGGGTTAAACCAACATGTCCCATGACGGGGATTCCAGCCTTTATAATGGCGTGTACCTGATTGATTATCCGTTCGCCACCCTCGAGTTTTACGGCTGCTGCCCCACCTTCCTTAATCAAAATACCAGCATTGGTTACGGCTTGCTCTACAGAAACTTGGTAGGACATGAAAGGCATGTCTGCAACTACTAATGCTCTTTGAACTGCTTGGTTAACGCATCTCGTGTGGTAAAGGATGTCCTCAAGGGTCACAGAAAGGGTATTTATATGGCCCTGAGAAACCATTCCTAATGAGTCACCGACCAAAAGAATATCGATAGGAGTGCTATCCAGCAATTTCGCAAAACTGTAGTCGTAAGCAGTCAGAGCCGTGATTTTTTTTCCTGAATTTTTTCGTGTTGTAATAGCAGGAATAGTGACAGGTTGATTTTTCATTTTCATTTTTAATTCACGGCTAGGAGTCAGTCAGGAAGGAATAAGAGATCGAAAATAAATTAACGATACTCTTAGGCAATTGCCCAAAGAGAAGCAAGGTGACTAATAAACTTGAGCTAAAACTTAAAGCCCTTTATTTTTGGGTCTTCCTGTTTTAAAAGTCCATTTGTCTTGTCTAAGCTTTCTCCGTCCCGGTCCGTCAGGATCCAAGCGGATTGTAATATTCTCGCCCTATTTTATGGCTGTTGATCTTTTTTATCAACTCATCAAGGTCACATTTTTTCTCAACGAAGTCGATCTCGTTGGTATTTATGACCAAAAGTGGTGTCTCAGAATAATAAAAAAAGAAATTGTTGAATGCTTTATTTACAGAGTCGAGGTAATCGGGATCTATAAATGCTTCGTAATCTCGTCCTCGCTTGGCGACTCTTTCCTGCAATACTTCTGTATTGGCCTGCAAATAAATGACTAAATCTGGCTTTGGAGCTTTGGCATCAATCAGGCTGAAAATCTGTTCATATAAATTGTATTCATGGTCTTCCAAATTGAGGCGAGCAAAAACTTTGTCACGCTGGAATAAATAGTCAATAATCACAACTGAATTAAAAAGATCCCTTTGGGCAAGCTGTAAATATTGGTTGTAACGGCTTAGTAAAAAAAAAATCTGGGTCTGAAAGGAATATGCCTCTTTATCTTCATAAAACTTAGATATAAATGGATTGGATTCGGTTTCCTCTAGGATTAGCCTTGCTCCATAGTTTTCGCCAAGAAGGTTAACTAAAGATGTTTTGCCGGCTCCAATGGCGCCTTCAACAGCAATGAATCTAGGTTCGATGGTAGTTGTCATCGGTTGCTAATCCCTTTAAGTTGTCCTTCAATCTCTAGAATGGTCAACTTTAAATCTTTATAATCTCCAGATTTAACGACTTTCATGTCAGATGCCCAAATAGGAAAACTCATTTTATCTTTGCCCCATTCAGAGCAAAGAATGATAGGAGTATTTCGGGTTTTAAAATTTTCAATTAATTTAATGCTGTTTTCACCATTTAATGTTGAGTTCAGGATTACTAGCTGCGGTTTGTATCCATCCTTTACCACATCTTCAAAAGAATGAATTATAGAAACCGTAAAACCTTCATTTTTAAGTTTTTGGTACCAAGTTGGATGCTGATTACTTGAGTCATCGACTATAAGGATATTTTTTGAATTAAAAATCAAGGAAATTGTTGAATGTTAAAATTTATAAGGTCTAAGGAAAAACAATCACTTCCCCTCCGTGCTTAGTTTTTATAATAATCGAGCTATTATTGCAATGTTTATTGGTTGGATCTAGGGCGGGAAATCTCCTAAATTAAAGCGGGGAATAATCTTTAGCAGCGTTATCAAAATTTAAATCCTCAAAAATTTCTGGTATTTTTATCAGTGCGCTAGTGAGGAGAAATTAACAGAAGCATATTTATTATCTTCCCATGATTATAAAATTTGCGATTAAAAGGTAATTGAAGCGAAATGCATTCCAAAAGCATTGATTGTATTGAAATTAATAACTATAATCGGGACACAAAACCCAAAATAAAAATCGAATGAGAAATAAAAAAATCGCTTTAGGGGTATCGGCAGGCATATCGGCCTACAAGGCTATTGAATTATTAAGAATGATGGTGAAAGAGGGTAGTGAGATCTTGGTTGCCATGAGCGCTAATACGGGAAAGTTTGTGACACCTTTGACTTTCGAAGCCTTGTCTGGAAATCCGGTTTACTATCAACTTTTTAATTCTGAAAACTCCGCGGATATGGAACATATCCGTATTGCTGAACAAGCCGACCTATTATTGGTGGTGCCCGCCACGGCTTCGACATTAGGAAAGATGGCAAACGGTTTGGCAGATGATGCTTTGAGCAGTCTCTATTTAGCATTTAAGGGGCCCGTAATGGTTGCCCCTGCAATGAATGGGGACATGTGGAAAAATTTGGCGGTTCAGGAAAATATAGAAAAATTAAAAGCAAGAGGTGTTCAGTTTGTGGATCCTGAAGAGGGGTTATTGGCTTGCGGGAGCACTGGTCTCGGCCGGCTGGCAAATCTCGACTCCATTTTAAGTAAGGTAAAGAAACACTTTGCTAAATTTCAAGATTTACAGGGTTTGAGAATTCTTGTCACAGCTGGTCCGACTCATGAACCCTTAGACCCCGTAAGGTACCTTTCCAATCCCTCTTCAGGGAAAATGGGATATGCGGTTGCTGATATGGCAAAAATCCGAGGCGCCGAGGTAATCTTGATCAGCGGTCCTACCTATCTTAAACAGCCTCCAGAAGTCAAACTCATACCTTGTAAAACTGCAGAAGAAATGAATAGTTTGGTACAGGTGTATTTGCCTAAATGCGATGTGTTGGTTATGTGTGCAGCTGTGGGTGATTTTACGGCAAAAATACTTGAAAAGGAAAAAATTAAGAAAAATAGTGGAGACAGCTTGGTTCTTAATCTTGTGCCCACAAAAGATATTTTAATGGAAGTTTCAAAAGTTAAAACTAAGCAGTTTGTGGTTGGGTTTGCGGCTGAAACGCAAAACTTGATTCAAAGTGCGCTGGAAAAGTTAAGAAAGAAGAAGCTCGACTTGATAGTAGCTAACGATATCAGCGCACCTGGCATCGGATTTCAGTCAGACAATAATCAGGTGCACTTTATTGATTCCAATGAAGAAATTGAAAATCTTCCTCGAATGACCAAAAAAGAAATTGCCAATATCCTATTGGATAAAATCAGACAATTGCGGCACTAGTTTGAAGACTTGACACAGCGAAAGCCGATCGCTAAAGAACGGTTTTTGGGAGTGGTCGCGTTTCGATATACAAGGTTAACGTCTTCGGCATTGTTTCTCCAGCTACCTCCACGAATAACTTTATACTGACCTTTTTTGGGCCCTTGGGGATTTTTTTTTGGAGAAAAGAGATAGTATTCTGGGGAATGCCAGTCGCTTATCCATTCGGACACATTCCCGGAAAGGTCATAGAGACCATAATCCGACTTTCCTTTTTCGAAAGAACCCACCGCTGTAGTTTTTTTTATTTCCTCATTATAGTTCAGATTATTGGAATCAGGAGGTGTATTACCCCAAGGATATTTTACTGGACGTTTTCCTCGAGCTGCTTTTTCCCATTCAGCTTCTGTCGGTAACCGTTTTCCTTCCCACTTACAAAACTTTACAGCTTCTTTCCAATTTATTCCTACGACCGGTTGTTGTGGGTTGTTAAAATCGGGATTATTCCAACCCTTTGGATTTTTCGATCCTGTTTCCTTGATGAATTTAGCATAAGCAGTATTTGTGACTTCATATCTATCTATATAAAAACTATCGAGATAGATTTCGTGAGCGGGATTTTCAGGTCCCAATGTATGACGATCGGTATTAAATAGATCATGTGGCTTCAACTCAAGCATGGATTTTTTGCTTCCCATTTGAAAAGACCCTTTTTGAATTAATACCATGCCAATCGGTGCTTGTTTTTCACCATAAGCCGGGAAAGTTAAAACTATAGACAAAATTAATAAAATTATGGTCTTCATTGCTGTTGGCTGGATTTTTGAAAATGGGATTATAAAGAAATCAATGTAGCAAGGCAATCGGGAAATTGGAACACCATTTTAAAAAACTATTAATTCTCTCCATAAGCCAATGGGAATTGACAGTTTTGTATATAAGTAATAGAATCTCGCATCCTTAAAAATAACAAGGTTTTTTAAACTTATTCATATTGGTAGCCGATAAATAAGATAAATCAGGAGCTATAAATGGATGACTCTAAAAAAGAACCTACGACTCTGAGAGGAAGTCAGGCCTCAAAGTTATGTCTTAATTGTGGTTTCCCCAATCGCAATACAGACAAACAGTGCATGTACTGTCGCACAAGTCTAAATGAAGACGATGGATTACTAAATTGGGTTCGGCAAACTTACTATATTCTTAGGTGGCGTTGGCAGCTTAAGCAGAAGCGAGTTGAAATAAAAAAATCTGAATCAAAAACGCCTTTTTATAGAACCGCCGCTTATTTTTTTTTAGGACTAATTTTAAGCGGTATGGGGATTTTTGTTTTCACTAGCGCGGTCGGCCAGAATTCATTTTCGAGTGGCCTAATAGCTTTTTTTTTAATAGGTTATGGGGTAATTACTCTCAAAACCCTTATTAGCAAATAAAACTAGTAGATTCTAACCCCACCTTGTTTCTTCATTAAAATCTTGTATTTAATACAAAAGGTTCTATTAATATTAAAAACCTCCTGATTATAAAAAGATGTTCCGCACTAAAGCATTATGGGTTTAATCTATAAGTGATGCGAGACTTGATTTTAGAAAAAAATGAAAAAGTAATTATGACGATTAGAGGGATGAGTTGTGCCAGTTGTTCCGCGCGAATTGAAAAAAAAATTGTTGGGTTAGACGGTGTTTATTTTGCAAAAGTAAATTTTGCTAACGAAACGGCAACGGTAGAGTTTGACCCCTTAACTATAACCGCAGAGCGATTTCCAGAAGAGATTCAGAAACTTGGCTTTGAAGTACCCGCTACTCGCCAAACTTTCCTCGTAGGGGGAATGACCTGTGCTTCTTGTGTTTCCAAAGTTGAAAAAAATATTTCTTCCCTCGCTGGAGTGTCCGATATCAAGGTCAATTTGGCCACAGAACAGGCAACTATTGAATATTTTCCGTCCCTAATTAGTTGTGATGATTTAAAAGAATCTTTGGGCAATGCCGGATATCAACTGTTTTTCACAAATCATGATTTTCCTCTCGATGAAGAAAGACAAAAAATCAAAGATCAAGCTGCTTTAAAAATGAAATTAGTCTTTAGTGGTTTGGTCAGTATTTTGGTGATGCTTGTTGGAATAAGGGAAAACGAGTTTTCTCTTCCCGTCCATTTAAATATTCTTTTGTTTGTTTTGGCTACGCCTGTGCAATTTTATTGTGGAAGACAGTTTTACCTTGGTGCGTGGAAAGGTATTCGTCATGGCTACGCAGATATGAACACTCTTATTACAGTTGGCACTTCATCCGCCTATCTATACAGTACTGTGGTTACTTTTTTCCCTTATTCTATAAGCCAAGCTGGAGAAAAAATGGTGGTCTATTTCGACACATCAGTAATGATTATTGCCCTAGTTTTGTTAGGGCGATGGTTGGAATCACGTGCAAAACAAAGTGCTTCGAATGCGGTCAGGAAACTAATGCAACTGCAGCCTAAAACAGCCAAAGTAGAAAGAGCGGATGAAGTAAAGAATGTCCATGTTTCAGAGCTAGTATTGGAGGATCGTATTCTGGTGCGCCCTGGAGAGCGGATTCCGGTAGACGGAAAATTATATGAAGGTAGCTCATCGGTTGATGAGTCGATGATTTCAGGAGAAAGTATTCCAGTAGAAAAGAATATTGGCGATGAAGTCTATGGTGCCAGTATAAATAAAACTGGGTTCTTTAAAATGAAAGTAAAACGTTTAGGGCAAGATGCTACCTTAGCGCAAATAATTAAGCTAGTGGAGAACGCACAGGGATCGAAAGCGCCAGTGCAAAAATTAGCAGATAAAGTAGCGGGCATTTTTGTGCCATTGATAATAGGCATTGCTTTTGCTTCTTTCACTTTCTGGTGGGTGTTCGGAAATGATATTGCTGAGATCCCCACCTCCATTTTTACTTTTGCGCTTATGGCTTTTATTTCTGTGCTTATTATTGCTTGTCCATGTGCTTTAGGATTGGCTACCCCAACTGCTATTATGGTGGGAACAGGTCAGGGTGCGAAAATGGGTGTTTTGATAAAAGGAGGTGAAGCCTTGGAGCGTGTCGAAGATCTCGATACCATTATTTTCGATAAAACAGGTACGTTGACTTTAGGAAAACCAGAAGTTGCTGATGTTATTTTAGCCCCTGCAACTCAATTGGATGTGGATCAAGTACTTAAACTAGCGGGATCCCTGGAAAAAGGTTCTGAACATCCACTGGCGTTAGCCATTACAACTGAAGCCGAAAGAAGAGGGCTTAAGCTTGATGCGCTGGATGATTTTAATGCTTTGCCTGGGTTTGGTGTTGAAGGTGTAATAAATAATAAAAAGGTATTAATTGGAAACAAAACATTAATGATAGATAAACGAATTGATATTTCCTCTGTTGAAAAAAAATTGGAAAAGATAGCGGAAAAAGGGAAAACCGCCATGATTTTTTGTGTTGAAGATGAGGTGGCTGGTCTAATAGCTACAAAAGATGCTTTGCGGTCAAACGCTAAAGAAGTGATTGAGCACCTTAAAGAAATGGGCTTGGAAATTGTCATGCTGACTGGGGATAATTCAAATACAGCAAAGGCGGTAGCAGAACAACTTGGTATCGAGCGAGTAATTTCTGAAGTTTTACCTTCTGGAAAAGCAACTGAAATCGAAAAATTTAAAAACTCAGGATCTTGTGTTGCAATGGTCGGAGACGGAATTAATGATGCCCCGGCCCTTGCCGCAGCCGATATTGGGATTGCTTTAGGCAGTGGTACGGATGTGGCCATGGAAGCCTCAGATATTACTCTAGTGGGTTCAAACATTAAGGCAGTTGTGGATTCCATTAAATTAAGTAAGGCAACAATGTCTAAAATCCGACAAAACTTATTCTGGGCTTTTATTTATAATATTCTTGGCATTCCAATTGCTGCGGGTATTTTATACCCGTCATACGGAATTCTTTTGCAACCAATATTTGCGGCCGCTGCAATGTCTTTAAGCTCTGTGTTTGTAGTAGGTAACTCTCTTTTGCTAAACAAGTATAGTAAAGTTGATTCTTAGCCATACTTTTTGCTGTGATATCAAATCCCACACGGAACAGATTAAAACATCTCCTGTTTTCTATATTTTTAATTTCTATTTTTTTTGGTTTTTTGGAAACCGTGTTGTGGTTGTCTGGATTTCAACCCAGCCTTCCATACAAAAAATTTAAGATTCCTGCTTGGATGGAGGAGCTAGACCCACTGGTGTTGTCGAGGTACAAGAGTTTTATTGTGGATCAGGATTTCGTAAACGAAGATGCTTACGCTTACGAACCTGATTTGCGTTATGGTTATTTATTGAAACCCAACCTGCAACTAACTGTATCCAATTATTCCTCTGCTGTATTTATAAACAAGCTTTCCTCTTGGACAATTACTTCGGATTCAAATGGAAATCGTATTTCACTGGATTACTCCGAGGATGAATACCTTGGAGCAGAAGTCCGAACTCTTCATGTTTTGGGAGATTCAAGTAGTTTTGGGTGGGGTGTAAAATTTGAAGATTCTTACCCCCAAAAACTTAAAGAAAAATTAAAACAATCTTCTAAATTCTCAAATCTTGTTGTTAAAAACTATTCCACTCCGGGTTTCACTTCTTATCAAGGGCGATTGTTATTAGATGATAAGCTAAAGGTAAAAAAGGATGATATTGTTTTAGTGTCATTTGGCGGGAATGATTCTCATCCTGCTGCAAAATCGGATCGCGTACATTTTAAGATCCGAAACTCTTTTATAGGAAAAATTAACTGGTCGTTAAATCGATTAAAAATATATAAATGGCTACGAAACATCCTTTATTATTTGCCTGAATCAACTGTTTCTGAAACAAAAAATCGAAGAGTTTCACTGGAAGAATATAAGGAAAACCTCAAACTTATATTTAAATCAACATTAAGGGAGGAAGGAGCACCAATATTTGTGAATATCTGTAATACCGGGGTATATGGAAGCACAGCTAAAATAGTAGCAAAATCCTTGCGCGTTCCATTCTATAATTTTCCTGAAATTTTCAAGCCATATTTATCAAAAATTCATAACCTTTATCCAGAAAAATTTGTCAGTTATTTCGAGGCTTATGGGAAATTGATTGAAAAAGAAGACCAACTGGTTTTTTTGTTTCCCGATCTTTGTCATCCTAATTCAATTGGGCATGCATTAATGGCGGATATTCTCAGTCTTGATGATAAATTCCTTCAATGAATTTATTTTTTGAAGTAATAAGTTTCCTGATTTTAAATTTTCCCGAAGGCTTTTTGAATGGATTTAAGTGCTATTTCCTCATTTTTGTAATTAACAGATATTTTGACTGGCTTTCCCATCAGATATGGGTAGTTCTGATTACTAAGCAAGCTAGACTCTCAAAAAAGGTAGGGGTAAAAGGAATTAAAAATGAAATAACAGGACTAGGAAAAGTAGATCATCGGTCAATCTCAGAAACTAATACTTCCCTATTATAAGCCCCCACTACCTCACCTCGATTGACCATTCCTATAACTCTTTTGACGTCGTTTTTTTGAACAACTGGAAGCTGTTCTACATCCAGTTGAGCAAACAACTCCATTGCTTGATTCAAATTGTTATCTGGGGTCAGGTATTTCACTGGTTTTACAGAGAGGTCATTAGCAACAACTAAGTCACCAAGTTCTTCTTCAAAAATCATTTCTCTCACCATGTGAAAGGATAAAATTCCAGACATTTCACCTTGGCTGTTGACAACTGGAAAATAAAAGTTTTTAGAGGAAGAAATAGTTTCGAGAATTTTTTTGAAAGGCATTCCTTCAGGAATGCTGGTAACTTCTTTACTCATTACATCATCAACACGTATTGAATTTAAAATAGATACTTCTCGACCATGTTGGATATTTATTCCTTCATTAAGAAGTTTTTCAATGTAAATAGAGTTTTTTGAAAATCCTCTGAATGTATATGCAGAAACTATACAGGTAATCATAATAGGTAGAATGATGGTGTAATCATTCGTTAGTTCAAATAGCATTAAGATATTGGTTAAAGGTGCTTGCATGACGGCACCTGCTACAGCACCCATTCCTACAAGAGCGTAAGTTTCAGGTGAGGCCGTTAATTCTGGAATGATTCCATGCACAAGGGCGCCAAATGCGGAACCTAGCATGGCACCTATAAAAAGCGATGGAGCGAAAACTCCTCCAAGACCTCCTGAGCCAAGGGTAATGGAAGTGCTGAAAATTTTAAGAAAGATTAATATAAATGCCATATTCCACAATAGGTCCCCGGATAAAGCCTGTTCCATAAAGTCGTAACCGTTCCCAAGGATTGCTGGAAAACCCAGAGAAATGATACCCACTATCAAACCACCTAAAGCTGGCTTTAGGGGTTTGGAAATAGAGATTTTAGTATCAAAAAATTCAAAGGACTTAAAATAAGCCAAAGTAAATAATCGGGAGACAACGCCACATAAAAGCCCTAAAAATAGATAAAAAATGATTTCGGAGTAGCTGACAAGTTGATGAACAGGAACCTGAAATGTTATTTCGTTTCCCTCCAAAGCTCTTCCAGTCGCGGTTCCAATAACTGAAGCAACAATGATGGGACTAAAAGTATGGATGGTAAAATCACCGAGAATGATTTCAAGAGCGAATAGTACACCTGCAAGAGGGGCATTGAAAGATGCTGCAATCCCAGCCGCGGCACCGCAACCTACCAGTACCTGAACTCGCTCTCTGGATAAATGGAAAAGATTTCCTAAGGCCGACCCTACTGCTGATCCGATTTGAACTGTGGGTCCTTCGCGGCCTGCAGACCCACCCGAGCCAATGGTCAATGCAGAAGTCGCCGAACAGGTCAGAAGAGTCCGTTTACGGATCTTACCTGCTTTCAGTGCCACAGCATGCATAACCCGGTGTACCCCATTTTCTTTTACGGCATCTGGAAAGAAATGACAGATTATTCCAGTAATGATCCCTCCAAACATGGGCATGAGGGGAAGAAGAAAAGGTATTGCTGTTCCTGTGATTCCAACCCATGATAGTCCTTCGGCTGAAAAAACTATCCCAAAAAATTCAATCATCCACCTAAAGGCCGTGGAAGCTAAACCTGCAAGAAATCCAATTAAAGCAGCCAATATAAGCATGTTATGGTCTTGCATCAAATAGGATTTGATCTTTTCTCTAAGTAATATTAGTTTTGATTCCACGATTAAGTTTTTGTGGTTATGATAAACCTTCGTATTATAAAGAAAATGGTTTTTTATAACCATTGTATAATATTGGGACAGCTTTCGGGCTTTGTGATATGCTTCAAAAAATTTTTTCGAAAGTAATCAAAAAGGAAGTTTATTAAATGGCAGAAAAAAATCCAGAGGTAATAATCGCTCCATCCATTCTTTCAGCTGATTTTGGTTGTCTGAATGATGAGGTTAAAGCAGTCGAACAAGCAGGCGCCGACTGGATCCATGTCGATGTAATGGACGGACATTTTGTGCCAAACATTACTATTGGACCAACAGTTGTGGAATCTGTCCGCAAAGTAACGAAATTACCTTTAGATGTTCATTTAATGATTGAAAATGCTGATGCTTATATTAAGGATTTTGCTAGTGCAGGCTCTGATATCATAACCGTCCATGTGGAAGCTTGTACTCATTTGAATCGTACTATTCAATTAATCAAGGAGCAAGAAGTCCGGGCAGGAGTTGTACTTAATCCAGCTACGCCCCTTTCCTCTATAGAAGAAATTCTCCACGAGATAGATATGGTGTTATTGATGTCCGTGAATCCTGGGTTCGGTGGACAAGAATTTATTCCTTCCATGCTAGATAAAATTCAGAACCTAAATGATGTGATGTCGCATTACGAAAACCCTATTGAATTAGAAGTCGATGGTGGCATCAAAACGGAAAATGCAGCAGAAATCAAGGCTGCAGGAGCGAGCGTGTTAGTTGCTGGTTCAGCTATTTTTAATACCCAAGATTATAAAAAAGCAATTGAGTCTTTGCGTGAAGCATGATTCAATTCCAAAAAAGTTACTGTATTGAACTTACCAGTTTCCGATTTTATTTTGGCATTTTGGTTTTAGGTTAAAGTCCATATCCCTTAACTAATTTGATGTCGAATTACATTTTTATGAATATGCATTTATTTTTGCTATACAAAGGAGAGCGTCCTTTATTTTGAAGATAAATATGCCTTTTTTAAATCTGGGTTACTATTCTCTTGTATTTAATAACCTAAAAAGGATAAACTTAGATAAATCAATGAATTTTTAGTAAAGTAAACTCTGGTGAAAGAAAATTCCAGGGTTGTTTTTAAATATTGCGGAGGGTATGAGTTATGATGGGAATTGGATTTCCTGAATTGATGATCATTTTAGTAATTATAATGATTATTTTTGGCGCGGGAAAACTGCCCGAAATCGGCAGTGCTTTTGGTCGCAGTATTAAAAATTTCAAATCTTCTATGAAAGAGGCACAAGAAGATGAGGAAAATGCTCAGATAGAGGAGAGCCAGCAAACTGCGATCGAAGAGGGTAAAGAGGCTGAATCTGAAGAAAATTTAACAGATGAAGAAAAAGAAGCCCTTGCAAGAAAAAAAGCCCAAGAAGAAGGGGATGCTAAAGACTTGGCAATGAAAGAAACTGCAGATAACTTTACAGCATCTTTGCCAAGAAAAGGCTCCTATGATTTTAGCAAGGACCAAGAAAAAAGTTAAAAGTACGGCTAAATAATTTCAAAAAGCTTGTTGAGCTTTATTTTTGTTTTTTTAGGCTTAGTCACACTCAGTATTCATTCATTATATTCCCAGGGTTCTTTTAAATTGTCCTGGGTCCAGACGGTCAAACCGTCCATATCCTTATAGATTCCCCGGGTGAAAAAATTAAAAGGGTCAAAAAAGCGTACGCCTTTTTCTGGGTCTATTTCAAAATTAACTTTTTCTTTCTGGACGGGATGAGCTTTACACTCTAAAAACTTCTCTCCATCAACTTCCGATAGCTTAAAAATTTCTTCAATGACATCTGCGGGGTATTGTCCCGATTCTACAACTTGCTTTACCTTAAGCATGATGGCCTCAACCTTTTCCTTATCCAAATGATGCATCTTCATAAATTTCCCCAGCCCGCTATATTATTTTTAGTGATAAAAGATTTTGGATTATATCTCAATTAATTAAATATGACCAGTTTGGCATTTAATTACTTGCTTAAAATTAATAGTTTGCCAAGCGCAATTAATTGTAAACCTAAAAGGTTAAGCTAGATACGTAAAGGTTAATAAAAAGACAAATGCGAATAATCAGAAGAGTCAGAGGAAATTTCTAAGTTTTAGGGGATGCTGGTAAGGGCGATGATTGAATCTGGGAAAATGCCTAATTCAATGGTTCCGATAATTCCTATGATAACTACGAATAGAGTCATAGGTGTCAGAGAGATTTGAAATTCCCCAGTAGGTTCTTTCATATACATGAAAACTACTACTTTAAGATAGTAGTAAAATGAAATGGCGCTGTTAAGGACCGCGATAATAACCAGCGTGACAAAACCTTCCTCCATTGCTGCACTAAAAATATAGAATTTGGCTACAAACCCTGCGAAAGGAGGTAGTCCTCCTAAAGAGAGAAGAAATACCGTCATGCTTAAGGCCAGTATTGGATGCTTATATGCCAGACCACTATAATTTTCTATTTCGAGATTTTCCTGACCTTTTCTACCCAGCAAAATAACGATTCCAAATGCTCCAAAAGTTGTGAAAGCATAGGCGAGCATATAAAACAGCAGGCCTGAACCTGCTAATGAGCTTTTTGCTATAACCGCAATCAATAGGTACCCTGCATGCGAAATACTTGAGAATGCCAACATTCTTTTGATATTAGTTTGCATGATAGCGCCTAGGTTACCCACAAACATACTCAGGACAGCGACAACACACAATAGTATTTCCCATGATGGTGCCATTTCTGGAATGGCTTCAGTAAATACACGAAAGAAAGCAGCAAATGCTGCTGCTTTGGGGCCCACTGACATGAAAGCTGTCACAGGTGTCGGCGAGCCTTGGTAAACATCGGGAGCCCACATATGAAATGGAACTGCTGCTACTTTAAATCCCAAACCAATCACTAGAAGCACAATACCCATCAAAAGAAGAGGATTGGACTGCGCACCCTCTGTCTTAACAAAGTCAGCAATTTTAAAGAGATTGGTGCTTCCTGTTGAGCCATAAACCAACGTCATACCATAAAGCAAGAAGCCTGTAGCAAATGCTCCCAAAAGGAAATATTTCAGAGCTGCTTCGTTAGAAACTGGATCATCTCTTTTAAATCCTGCCAGAACATAAAGGCATATGGATACAATTTCAATGCCAAGAAAAATCATGATCATATCTGTTGAAGAAGCCAGAACTATCATGCCAACGGTGCAAAGTAGAATCAGGGCATAATATTCCCCAACTTTAATTCCTTCGCGCTCGTTATAATCTTCAGAAAGCAGAATTGCCATTCCTGAGCTAAGAGTAAAAATACAAGTGAAAAATAGTGACAGGTGATCGACGATGTAACTGTCTGTAAATGCAAATGCGGGGATAGGATTTTTTGCAAATGCACTGACGGCAGTCATTAATAATCCGACAAGGCTTACGAACATGACGAGCGTTTTATTTTTTCCTGCCCATAAATCCAATACAAGCACGCCCATAGCAAAAACACTCAGTACAAGGACTGGTGCCAAGGCAATCAAGTCGATGGATTCAGGTGCGAGTATCGGTTTCACTATGTACTATTCCTTAATCAGTTATGGCTAGTCCTGAACTGTGCGCTCAACTTAGCTAGTTCTGTTTTTGTGATAAGTGAAGCGTGGTGTTCACCAGTATCATGATCCTGCTTGGGGCGAAAATTATCTGGAGAGACTTTGCTGACCAGATTATTTACAGATGCATCAAAAGTTTTCATAAATGGTTTTGGATATAAACCAATCCAGAAAATTAGAATCAATAAGGGAACAATGGTAATAAGTTCTCTTATATTCATATCTTTTAATTTCATATTTTCTGGATTTTTTAATTCCAGGAACATAACCCTTTGAAACATCCAGAGGATATAACAGGCTGCCAAGATAACACCAGAAGTTGCACAGGCTGCCCAGAGTCCATTTACTTGAAAAATTCCTAGCAAAATAAGAAACTCTCCGACAAACCCGTTCATTCCTGGCAGGCCTATAGATGATAGTGCTACGATCATAAAACAGACCGCGTACACGGGCATCTGTTTAGAAAGCCCACCAAACTCTTTGATCAATCTGGTATGGCGTCGATCATAAATTACTCCTACCAGAAGGAAGAGCGCACCAGTACTAATACCGTGATTAATATTCTGAATCAAGGCGCCTTGAATTCCATATTCGTTCAATGCAAAAATACCGAGCATGACAAAACCGAGATGGCTGACACTGGAATAGGCAACAAGTTTTTTTAAATCTTCCTGCACCATTG
>CAZMXD010000017.1:0-15963 GCA_964570185.1 uncultured Nitrospina sp.
TGTCCTATTCTAACAGACCCAATGTCTGTCTCATCAATATCTGCGATGATAAATAACCTAGACATATCTGCAATAGTGGCTAGCGCAGTACCCCCATTCACATTTGAAATACCTGAAGCGATTATTTGACCTACTTCCACAAGCTTTTCAATAATAATTCCGGTAATCGGAGCAAATATTTCAGTTTCTTCAAGCCTTTCTTCAACCTCATCCAATGCAATTTCCGCACGTTGTACCTCAGTATTCACAAGTTCAATTTCATTCTCTTTCATGGCAATATCATGAATAGAGTCTTTTGCTTGTTGTAACTGTGATTCTGCTTGAATTAATTTTTGTTGATTTACTTCATAGAGAGTTTGAGAAGATTCAAGGGATTCTTGCGATACTACTTTTTGATTAAAAAGTTCAGTTTGTCTTTTTAATTTGTCTTGACTCTCTTTAAGGTTAGAGATAGCTTTTTGAACCTCAGATTCCGCTGTTTTTATGTCCGATTTGTATTTGGTTTTTTGGAGAAGTAAAGCTGTTTCCGCTTTTTTTAATTTAGCAGTAGAACTTGATAAATCTGATTTTGCCTTGTCGACATTTCTTTTTTCATCTGATTTGTCCAATTGTAAAAGTAAAGTTCCTTTCTTAACTTTATCACCTTCATGTTTAGGAAAAGACAATACTTCCCCGCTGGCTTTAGACTTGACTTCCACCTTAAAATTAGGTTCAACAATGCCTGTTGCGGAAATTTGGACAGAAATGGGTCCTTGGGAAACTTTTGCAAATTTAAATTTGGGTTTTAGGGGTGCCTCAGATTCACTCTTATTGAAATATAACGCGGCAAAGATAATCAGGGTCACGATTAAAGCTAAGAGTTTTTTCATGTTTAATCGCTCTCAGACAATAAAATATTGTTGTCTTCCAGAGTTTTAGCTTGGGCCTGTCTTAAGCGATTTTTGGATTTTTTATAATCAATAATTGCTTTAATTTCGTTACTTTGTTGCTCAGCAAGATCTTCCTGAAATTCCAAGACATTGAAACTCGTTGAAAGTCCGACCTCGAATTTTTTTTCCTCAGCGCTTAGTTTTTCTTCTGCAAGTTTTCTTGCAATTCGAGTGGCATGAACCCTTTTTATATCAGTTTTAATTTGTCTATATGCTTCACGAACTTCAAGAGTTATGGTTTTTTCTAAATCTTTGATATCCATTAATAACTGGGCGACTTCAAGTTTCTTTGAGATTAACTTACTTTTGGCTGCACGGTTGCCCAATGGATAGCTTAAGTTAAACCCAAATTCCCATAGACGGTATTTTCCTGAGGTAAGATCACTTAGGGAATTACCATATCCGCCTCCAAATTGGCTTGTCCCCTGAATAGTACCAGTTGTAATATTTATAGCTTCACCACTAATACCATTGAGTCCTAGGCTACCAACCAGGTCAAGAGTGGGATAGGTTTGGTTTCTGTTATATTTAACTTCAATGTTGCGATTTTCGAGTTCCTTCCTTTTAACTAGCAGATCGGGTCTTTTACTTAAGGCTGCTTGCAAAGCTTCCTCCAGACTGCCTTCAGTTCCAGGATCAAATTTTGGAGGTTCGGATGGCTGAAGACGCTTTTGTCCAAGTTCTGAATCAAATGAATAGTTAAGAATATTTTTTAGTTTATCTTCATTATCAAGGATTATATCTTGCGCGCTTAAAAGTAATTGGTCTCGGGAAGCAACTTCAGACTGTGCTTGTAACATTTCCAAAGGTGCCATTGTTCCAACTTCAACCTGTGCTTTCACCTGTTTTTCTAAATCTTGGGCCCGTTCAAGTGATTTTTTCTTAACCTTTAAATCTTCGATACTAAAAACTAAATCCCAGTAAGAATTCTCCGCGTCTGTGATGACATCAATGACAGCATCTTTAAATTGAAAGTCTGAAATTTTCTGATTATTTTTAGCTATATAAATTTGACTTTTATTGTTATCAATTCCAAAGTTTTTTAAAAGTGGCTGTGTCAACGTAAAACTCAAATCTGAAGTATATTGAGGGTTTAGGCCCGCAAATGTTGAGTTAGTCAGATTTCTATTGGTATTAAAACCTAATTCGTAATCTCCACCTGTCAGAAACTTTTGGGAGAGAGAAAAATCCCAATCATAATTTTGATTTCTACTTTTTGTGGGATTTGCAAACGCTCCTGCCGCCTGACGAGTTTCTTCCCTAACAGAGAAATCAAAATCGAGTACAGCATCAAAATCAGCTTTTTGTTCCAAAATGGCTTGTTGATTTATTTTTGAATTATATTTTTGGACTGCAATACTGGTGTTATTTTTCAAAGTTTCTTCTATTGCCTCTTTAAGGCTTAAATTCAGAGGAAGAGGGGAGGAACCCACTGCCTTTATTTTGGGTGGTTGATAAAACAAAAGGAATAAAGCCAGGCAGTAAATAAAGGAATTTTTTGTAACATTCATTTTTATTTAAAACTCCAGGGTTATCTATAACTCCAAGTCTCGTATAAGGTTAAGATCCGAATATTAAATTGGTGTTAAAAAAGAATTAAAAAAACTTAAGGCAATGGAATAACTCATTATATTTATTGAGTTCTTTAATTGATACGGTAAATGAAAAACCCAATATGAAAAGATGATTTATAAAAAAGCCGAATGTTAATAAATTATTGTTTTTAATGGTATTTTATCGGTAATTTTTGAAATTTTCTTGATATTCAGAACATCGGGCTTATTTCTTATCTTAATATTAATTAAACCAAATACTTAAAAATTAATTTAAAAAAATTTATTTAAATATATATAAATAAATAGGTTTTATATTTCTTTCGCAAATATAATATGGGTGTGATATAAGCATGATCACGATTTTAAGTTAAAAATGTTGGTATTTATATGAATATTGCAAAATCGGATATTGCAGGCCTAGAAAAAATGGCACTGGAATTAAGACGTTTGGCTCTAAAAATTATATTCCAAGCTGGATCAGGCCATCCTGGAGGTAGTTTGTCAGCGACTGATCTTATGACGGCATTATTTTTTGGCGGAATATTGCGTTATAACTCCAGTAAACCTAATGAACCCAAGCGAGATCGTTTTTTATTAAGCAAAGGTCACGCCTCGGGAATCTATTATTCTGTGCTTGCTAAAGCAGGATTTATTAAAGAATCCGACCTTGACGACTACAGAAAAATAGATAGTGTTCGTTTTCTTTCTGGTCATGGACACCCTAAAACTCCGGGAATAGAAATCGCTTCTGGAAGTCTCGGTCAGGGATTGAGCGTTGCACATGGTATTGCTTTAGGTACCCGCCTGGAAGGATTGGATTCGAAAGTCTATGTTATTTTAGGCGACGGAGAAATTCAAGAAGGGCAGGTATGGGAAGCTGCAATGTCTGCATCAAAGTTCAATACCAACAATTTGATAGCTATTGTAGACTATAATAAGGTTGCCCAAGATAACATAACAAAAGATCTAAAAGACATTGAACCTGTTGAAGCAAAATGGGAATCATTTGGGTGGGATGTACATCGAATTAATGGGCATGATATGGCAGAGATAATAAAAGTCCTTGAAACAGCCATTCATCCCAATAAACCCCGTGTAATTATCGCTGATACAATTAAAGGAAAAGGAGTTAGTTTCATGGAAGGGAAAACAGCATGGCATGGGGTAGCGCCATCAAAAGAAGATTATGAAAAAGCTTTAAAGGAATTGGTATAAGAATGAAAGACGCAGCCACCCGTGATGCGTATGGTGAAACTCTTCTCGAGATTGGTGAGAACTCTAATATAGTTGTTCTTGATTCTGGGGTAAGTGATAGCACGCGGACTAAAAAATTTGGGCAAAAATTTCCTGATCGTTTTTTTAATATGGGTATTGCCGAAGCTGATATGGTCTGCACGGCTGCGGGTTTAGCTACCACAGGAAAAATTCCTTTTGCGACCAGTTTCGCTTGTTTTCTTTTGGGAAGAACAATGGATCAAATTTTAGTGAGTGTTGCTTATTCTAATACCAATGTTAAATTGGTTGGAACACATTGTGGTATTGCAGTGGGTGAAGATGGTCCGAGTGCGCAAATGATAGTGGATCTTGCGTATACGCGTGCTATTCCTAATATGGTAGTCATTCAGCCAGCCGACTGGGAAGAAGCCGTTCAAGCAACAAAAGCTTTAGCTCAACACAAGGGCCCAGCATATTTTAGACTAGGCAGACCCAAGGTTAAGGGTATTTTTGATTCTTCTTATAAGTTTGAAATTGGTAGGGGAAAAATTGTTAGGCAGGGTAGTGATTTGGTAATTTTCGCGACTGGAACCATGGTGCAGGAAAGTCTTGTTGCTATGGAGGAGCTTGCCAAAGAGAATATTAATATTTCTCTGGTTAATATATCCACTATTAAACCAATTGACCGAGATATTATTGTTGAACAAACTCGCAACCATGGTGCAATAATTACCGCTGAGGATCATAATATTTATGGTGGATTAGGTGACGCTGTGGGCGAAGTGTTATTACATAATCAAATTTCGGTGCCTTTTACCAGAGTTGCGGTTAAAGACCAGTTTGCGGAAACGGGTACAGGACCCCAATTATATGAAAAGTATGGTTTGTCCCACAATCATATTGTCAATGCCGTAAAAGTTACATTAAAAAAGAAGTAAAGCCAGTTTTTATGTTTAAAATCATCCCTTCATAAGTTTACATAATATATGTTATGAGAACTTAAGTTTAAAGTGTTAAATTAACAACCAATACCCCTCCCATTTAATCTATGTGTGGTATAGCCGGTTTCCTAGATTTTGAAATAAATGATCAATCTGAGAATCCAGGGCGAATTTTAAGTACTATGCTGGATAGTATTCGCCATCGTGGTCCAGATGACCGTGGCTATGAATTTATTCAAAACGCAAGTGGTCCAACGCTCCATTTAGGTCATCAACGTTTTTCCATTATTGACCTTAGCCCCCGCGGCCATCAGCCGATGGCAAACGATAGCAGAACACTTTGGATTTCCACAAATAGTGAAATTTATAATTTCAGGGAATTACGGGAAGAATTATCGGGAAGTTTTCTCTTTAATTCACAGTCAGACACGGAAGTTCTTTTAAAATCATATGAATATTGGGGCTTAAATTGTCTTAAATTTTTTCGTGGTATGTTCGCGTTTGCAATTTGGGATTCAAAAATTCAATCCCTTATTTTGGCTCGCGATCGATTAGGGATAAAACCTCTATATTATTTATCCTTAAAAAATAAATTTTTATTTGCTTCTGAAGTTCGCGCTCTCTTAGCGTCAGGTTTAGCGGATTCAAAAATTAATCATTCTGGTCTATACCACTTTCTTACATTTGGTCATTTAAAATCTCCTAATACTTTAATAGGCAATATTCAAGAACTTCAACCAGGGTATTACCTTATTATCGATCAAAATGGGAATATTGATAAAAAATCCTACTGGGATCCATGCAATTCTATTAATTCTGAAAGTATTAATCAAACGGATCCTAAAACTTCTATTGATCGACTACTGAGGGAGGCGGTGGAATACCGCCAAGTAAGCGATGTGCCGATAGGAGCATTTTTAAGTGGTGGGATAGATTCGAGTGCTATCGTGTCGCATATGGTCAAAACCTTGGACAAACCCATAACGACAATATCAATTGGTTTCAAGGAAAAAGAGTTTGATGAGTCAAAGTATTCGGCTGAAATCTCGCGATTATATAAAACAGAACATCAATTGTTAACTTTGGAAGATGAACAAATATTAGAAGCTCTTCCAGATGCGATAGATGCAATGGATCAACCTACTATCGATGGCATCAATACCTATATTATTTCGCGAGCTGCAAAAGAAGCCGGCCTAAAAGTAGTTTTAAGCGGATTGGGAGGAGATGAACTATTTGGAGGATATCCCTCTTTTAGCTTAGTTTCCGAGCTTCAGAAAAAGAAAAAATTACTGAGTGTTTTTCCTCATTTTCTTACAAAATTTGGTTCGAAACTATTAAAAAAGGCTTTACCTTCAGATCAGTCCGATAAGCTCGAACATTGGTTAGAAGGAAAGTTGAGTGGTGCCCATGAGTATTTTTTGATCCGTACACTTTATTGTGAAAAGCAGGTTTTGGATTTATTTGTTGATCAGGATATTACAAAAAAAGAAATTCTTAATTATTTTGAATTTACAAAAAAATTATTAAACGACCTAAAAATAAAAGATAATTTTACTTTAGTTTCCTATCTTGAAACGACTCATTACTTGCAAAATATGCTTCTTAGAGATACTGACATGATGAGTATGGCCCATCCTTTAGAGGTGCGAGTTCCCTTCATGGATCATAAATTGGTGGAATATATGTTTAGTCTGCCAGCAAAGCATAAAAAATTAACCGATACACCCAAGTCGATACTTGTAAATTCATTAAAGACATCTTTGCCTGATTCGGTTGTCAATCGAAAGAAGATGGGCTTCACCCTGCCCTTTGAACTATGGATGCGCGGCAAATTGAAATCAGAAATAGAATCCGTATTAATGACCCCTATTAATAGTTTCAATAGCCTGATATCACAAACTGCAGTTGAAAAAATTTGGAAACAGTTTTTAATTGGAAGAACTTCATGGTCGCGTCCGTGGTCTTTGTATGTGCTTAAACGATGGATAGATAAAAATGTTAAGCAAGGTCTATGATTTTGGAAACACCCTTTTTTCAGGTAGATGTTTTTTCAGGTGATTTGTTTGGTGGAAATCCTTTGGCAGTTTTTTTGCGCGGTGAGGACTTCAAGGAAACCCAGTTGCAACAAGTGGCTAGAGAAATGAATTTATCCGAGACTTCATTTGTTTTTTCTCCGTCTACTCCAGAAGCAGATTTTGATGTTAGAATTTTTACTCCAGAAAAAGAAATTCCTTTTGCAGGCCATCCCACTCTGGGAACCGCATATGTTTTGAGTTATGCCGGCTTGATACCTTCTACTCAAAAACAAATTAAGATGAATTTTAAGGCCGGCTTAATTACCGTTAATCTCGAAGAGAATGATCAAATTTTTATGACACAGCCCCCGGGAAAAATATTGCAGACTTTTCCAGCTATTGAAAAGATTGCAAATACCTTAGGACTCAATGTAAACAATATTCAAGAAAATCTTCCTATTCAATCCGCGTCAACAGGTTTTCCAGCATTATTAGTTCCAATTAATTCTCTTAGGGCGATGCAGAGAATTAATTTAAATTTGTCCCTATTAAAAGAAGTACTTGATGAGGCTGAAGTTGACATGATTTATCCTTTCACCCACGAGACTATTACATTCGGTAACTCTATTCATGCTCGTGGTTTTGCACCGTTTATTGGAATTCCAGAGGATCCGGCTACCGGAAGTGTTGCCGGTGCTTTGGGTCATTATTTGAACGATAAAAAAGTGGAAGAAAATGAGTTTTTAATTGAACAAGGTTTTGAGATGAAACGACCTGGTCATATCTTTGTCAAAATTAATAACACCGAAGGAAACAAAAATATAATTTGCGTTGGAGGAAAAGTAAAACCTGTTTTGAAAGGTTTCTTGTTTATTGAATAGCTATTCAGGCGGACTTAGGAACAGTTTTTTCTTTGGAAACGTGAACACAATTATTACAAATATGTCCTTTTTCCCGTCCGCACATAAGACAACTTTCTAATTCATCAGACCCTTTAAAAGCACCACTACAATGATTGCAACGATCTTCGGATTCTTTTTTCCTTTTGATTCGGCGTTTTACGCGTTTTTTATTTATAAGAAATTGGGTCTTAGAAATTTTCATTAATTTTTTTACGATAATGGAATATAAATTTGCAGTGCTTACCCTATTGCTTAACTGTGATGCAAAATTACCTTAAAAGTTTCGGATTTAATATTTTATCTTCAAATTTGCGCTAAAATGGCATCTCTGATTATTTGTAGACGCTTTAAACCAAACAAGATTTCAACTAATTTTAAAGCAAATTCCATAGCAGTGCCTGGACTTTGGCTCGTAATTAAATTTCCATCCACCACAACTCTTTCAATAAGGTAATTTTCTGGTTTAAATTCAGATTGGACCGAGGGATGACAAGTTATAAATTGATTTTTTAAAATACCAGCTTTTTTAAGTATCACTGGAGCAGCACAAATTGCCGCAATCAATTTGTCTTGTTTAAGCATCCTCTTTAATAAGTTTTCGATTCTGATATCCTTTTTAAGATTATCAGTTCCGGGTTGACCTCCTGGCAAATAAATTAATTCAAAATCATCTTCCATTACGGAATCTAATAATTCATCGGGTTTAATATTTATTCCTCGAGAACCTTCCACTAAACCCAAAACAGTTCCTGCCATAATAACTCTGGCACCTGCCCTTCTTAATATATCGACGACGGTAATAGTTTCTATTTCTTCAAAACCTGGGGCGATGGGAACCAGAACCTTTTTCATATACGCCTTATGAAATAAATAATATTGATAATTCCTTCACACTTGTACCATTTTCTAACAGGTGTTAAAATTTTTCAATACTGAAGCAACACTTCTAATTATATTTGGAAAATAGTTTTGGCTATTAATAAAAAAGAGTTGTCCGATAATGATAGCAATCAAATCCAATCTATGTTTAATGCTTTGGCTCCTAGATATGACTTCCTCAATCGGGTTTTAAGTGTCGGTTATGACAAGTACTGGCGTAAAGTTGCGGTCAATCAATTTGGTAACATAAGTAATAAAACTATTCTGGATGTGGCAACGGGAACTGCAGATATTGTATTAGAAATAGCCAGGAGACATCCTGAGCCTTTACAGATTATTGGCATGGACTTTAGTCAATCTATGCTCAAACTGGGAAGTAATAAAATTAGCGAAAAAAATTTTAAAAAAGAAATACCTTTAATTCCTGCTTCGGCGGAAAATATACCTTTAAAAGATGAAATTTTTGATGGTGCCATCACTGCCTTTGGAGTTAGAAACTTCTCAGATACACAGAAAGGGCTTCTAGAAATGTATCGAGTTCTCAAGCCAAATGGCAAGATTGTTGTTCTTGAGTTTTCTTTTCCTAGATACACGATACCACAATACCTTTATCGATTTTATTTTGAAAAAATATTACCTCTGGTTGGACGAATTATATCCGGTCATAAAACCGCATATTCTTATCTACCCGCTTCTGTTTCAAATTTTCCCCAGGGGGAAGCATTTAAACAATTGCTGGAGAATTCAGGGTTTAAAAGGGTGTCCTTGAAAACACTAACTTTGGGAATAGTTACCCTATATACCGGCATTAAAAATGTTTGATAAAAAAGAAAACTTTGGTCTTAAAATAGCAACTTGGGCCTTAATCCTATTGGTAATTTTATTTTTTAATTCAAGAGAAAATTTTTCTTATACTCCACCTTCTCTCATAAAATCGATTTCTAACCAATTCGAAATTAGAAATAACTATAAAGGACTTTTAAAATTACAGGAAGCGTTTGTCCGTAATGCAAAATCCTTAAAACCGTCTGTGGTAAGCATTAATAAGGTTAAGAAGATTGTTGAGAAATCTAATTGGTACGATAAATATCAGGATAGCCCTATACCTTTATATTGGAAGATTAAAGAATGGCTGTCTAATTTTCGCGGCCAAAAATATTTAGTTGAAAGCGTAGGTTCTGGGATTGTATTGGACTCAGACGGTTATATCTTAACCAATTATCATGTGATTAAAGATTTGGACCGGTTTCTTATAAAACTTTCAAATGGCCGTGAATATTTCGGGAAAACCCTTGGTTATGATTCTTTTACAGATTTAGCGGTTTTAAAAATTTCTAATTTACGGGAATTACCTGAGCCTAAATTTGGGCAATCGTCAAATATACAAGTGGGTGAATGGGTTATGGCCATTGGTAATCCTTATGCTCTTGAAGGCACGGTTACGGTCGGTATAGTAAGTGGGAAAGGAAGAACCGATTTAGGGATTACTAGATTCGAGAGCTTCATACAGACAGATGCATCAATTAATCCAGGAAATAGCGGAGGCCCTCTGATAAATTTAGATGGCAATATAATAGGCGTAAACACGGGTGTTGTGGCTATTGGCTCTGGAGTGGGTTTTGCAATTCCCATTGAAACAGCGCTTAATATTGCCAATCAACTTGTCGAATATGGTTCGGTAGCCAGAGGTTGGTTAGGTGTTGATATTCAAGACCTAACGCCAGAACTTGCAAGGATATTGAAATTTAAAAATACAGATGGAGTTTTGGTAAATAACGTTAATCTGAAAACCCCAGCCCGAGAAGGAGGTATTGAGCAGGGTGATATCATCCTCCAATACAATGGTAAGCCAGTACTAGATTTAAAGGATTTGCAAGAAATGGTTGCGGAAACCAAGATAGGCAAACTTGTAGAAATCAAAGTATTTAGGGCGGGCAAAGAAAAATCTTTAAAAATTAAGATAGGGAAACTTGTTTCCTAAATGTCCGCCTATATTTTAATCCTTCGATATTTCAAAGCCTAACGAAACAATTTCACTAAATATTTTTTCCAATTTAATTTTTACTTCATCGTATTTAATTTTGACTTCTTTTTTATCGAGTAGGACCTCCACCGTTTCGATGCCCGGTCTATTAATTAAAGCATCATTTATTGTTTGCACACAATGTTGGCAGGTCATTCCTTCTACTTTTAAAGTTTTTTGTGTCATAGGTTTATACAAATATTTTTAGGTTTAATTTCAAACTTTTGGTCCCTGATTTAACCTTATTTTGTTGTTTTTTTATCAGATTTTACTTTTTGACTCAAGAATCCGTTACTTTAGCCGTAACTAAATTAAGGCGGCTTGGAGGCTGCATACTGGATTGGTTCATAAGATATTGAAACTTGGAGGTTTCATATGATTACCAATCAAATTCTAAAAATTCCGCTTTCAGGGAGAAAATGGAATGGCAATGCGAATCTTCAATAATCTTAGTTCACAAATTGCACAAAACCGTTTAGACAGGAACAATGCTAATCTTGCAAAAGCTTTAGAAAAAATTGCTTCTGGAAAACGAGTCAAGTTTAGTTTTGATGATGTGGCAAGTCATGCTGTATCTGAGGGGTTACATTCAGATGCAAGAGCGTCTCGGCAAGGATTAAGGAACCTTCAAGATGGGTTAAACCTACTTGATACAATTGAAGAGGGTGGATTAAGTATTCTGGCTGGCAATATAATTCGAGCTAGAGAGTTGGCGTCACTTGCTTCGACAGGGACAGTGGGTGATTCAGAAAAAAGGACTCTGCAATTAGAATTTGAAGCTTTGAAAGGAGAAATAAATAGAATAACGGAATCAAGTGAATTCTTGGGGCAAAAACTACTGGATGGCTCTTTGGCAAGTGGTTCCTTAGGTGAGGATATGATTATCACCACTGGTCTCGATTCAAGGACCGAAAATCGAATCAACTTGAATGAAACTTTAAATATAAAAACTACAAGTACAATTGGACTAGGAATTGATGGACTTGATATAAGTACTGCGGTAGGGGCCAAGGATGCATTGGGAAATTTGGAGAATGCCGAAGCTAAAATAAGTAATACTAGAGCTCGCGTAGGTGCAATCCAACAGCGTTTGATTCGGGCGATACAGAATTTAGGTGTAAATATAGAAAACCTTACGGCAGCTGCATCGACTATTCGGGATTCTGATATTGCTCAGGATGTAACAGATTTGACAAAACAGCTTTTGTTAGTGCAATCATCTGCCGCTATGGTGGGCCAGGCAAATTTAAGAACCGAGGGAGTATTATCATTACTTTAATAAATTATGAATGAATTTGAGCCAAAAATTAAATTAGTCAGCGGTAATACATTAAAAGATGATTTTAAATTAATGAACAATTCCGATAAGGATTCTAATAAAGTTGCTATCCCTTCTGACCGGGTATCTTTATCAAAAAATGTAAAGCAGCAACCATCATCTAAGAATTTAAAAAATGGAACAGGAGAAATTCGTCACGACCTAGTGAATAAGTTTCGCAATGTTTTACAAGAAGGTACTTATTCCATAAAGGCAGATGAAATTGCAGATAAACTTGTCCAAAATATTCGTGATAACAAAAACCATCTAATTCTTTAATTTTCTCTAACTAGATCAAGAAAACCTCAACAATTTTTCAAATTATTCTTAATCGGGATAGTTTTGGAAAATTTCCTTTTTCCTTTAATTTCTCTTCCCATCTTTTTCCGAGTTTATTAACTCTCAGGTCTAAGCATTCAAGATTCAAAAGGTTTCTTGTTTTTGATAATAAAACCATTCCTATTCTTGTGATTTGATTATTTCGGAGATCTAAATCTCTAACATTCACAATTTTTTCAGAAGAAAGCAAAGCCTCCAAACCCTTATCTCCAAGATAATTTTTTCTTAAATCTAATTTTTCCACAAATTCAAGCCCGGGATATTGGCTTAAATATGCTGCCTCAACAAGCGTGATATCTTTTTCTGCAAGATTCAAAACTTTAGGATTAATGTCTAGCCTGGCTTTAATAAATTTTTCAAATAACGATAAGCTTCTAATTTGGTTTCCAAATAATTTTTTGTCAATGGCATCATTTATATCATCTATATTACCTTTAGTTTTATAAAATATTTCGAGAAGCATTTCTTTGTTTGCCGCATCTTCCTCAAACTCTTCTTGGTTTATTTCATCTGAACTCATTTATAATTCACCTTTTTCAACCCTTTTTTAAAGAAGTGCCGGCTCGGCTGTCCCAAATTATTTTTTTGGGGCTAGATAGGTGTTTTGCTTCAGCACGCCAGTGATCAAAACCTGCTTGTACACTTAATATTTTTACACATTCATTCATACCCCCAGCCCCACCTATATGGGAATATAGTTTTCTCAAATCTCCTATATAAGTACCTTGCTCTGACTTATAGCGATCCTGTGCTTCGGCAATATTTGCCAATGTAGCTTCTGCCATAGAATTATAGGCAAATATTTCTTTTTTTAATTTTGAATAATCGACTTTGAAATTAACATAACCCCATGCCAATAACGGAAACAAAGAAAAAGTGATTAATAATTGTTTTAATTTCTTTTGATCAAGTAATATGGCGCCTATAGCAAAAGCCAAAGCAATCCAAATAGAGTATTGCGATATTTTTTCATAAATTGCTAAATCAGGAATTTTATTACCGCAATTAACTTGCGAAATAATTTCTTTTTTTAATATATAAATATTTATTATAAAATCCATTTATTTGTCATATTAATTGCACCAATTTTTAAATAATTATTTCCGTTATTTGAATCATTATAGTATCTGGAGCGTGATAAAATACTGAATAGCTTATTCTAAATTGTTGGGAATCATTCCTCCAGCATTAATCAATACTTTAAGTATCATTAAGCTTGCCATTTTTTATCTCATTTATAAATTTATTGATTATTATCGAAAAATATGAGCAAATTTAGATTTTTATCAGATAAAATCTTTAATTTCCAGTAGTAAATTATACCCGTTAAAAATTTAAAAATTGGTCTTCACACTGAAATGCTACTGCGATACTATTTCAACGCTAAATTAATTGAATATATTTGACACAGAAATGTTGGAGAAAATATAAATGGACGATAATTCCAGATTTGTAGATAAAGGTGATTTTACAATATTGGATAATGAAACAGGACTGGTTTGGGCAAAAGAAGACTCTTGGCCCATAGCTCAGGACTGGTTAACTTTCCAGGAAGCTTTGCAATTTGCAGATGAAATGAATAAAAAAGATTATCTCGGTTTTCACGACTGGCGAATTCCTGAGAGAGAAGAAATTGAAAAACTTTTTATTCCAGAAAGTACGATTATGGCAAGGTCAAGCTGTGAAATTCACCTTGATTCGTTATTTGCATCTGGGGGTGGAAATGCTTCATGGTGCCTACCTTTTGACCAACAAGCCGCCTTTTATTTTTCTTATGTTTCAGGCAATTCACAACAATTTGATCAGGATTATTCTCAGGGTTATGTTAGGCTTGTGCGACTTTATCCCGATTAATGAAATATTATATATAAGAATTTATTTTTTCCTACATGGAATTATCTTAGGCATTTCTGAAGGTGCTAATACCATTTGTTTTATTTCTACACGGTCTGACTCATACGCAATTGTGGCAATTTCATAACGATCCTTATCTTTTGGAATCAACCTGCCTTGGTACTGATCTAAAGCTGCTCCCAAAGCACTCCATTCTAAAAAAAATAAAAACTGTACATCTGGATCCTTCAAACTTAAAACAACTAATAGATCACTGAATTCTAATTTTGACAGAGTTTCTATGGATTTACCAAGGCAATACTCCCGAAATCCAGTATTTCCGCCAATTTCTTTATTGCAAGTTTTTTTGGAATACTCAAAATTCAATAACTTGTCGTTATGGTCGAGAACAATACTAATTTGCGATGTGGTATCTTTGCAGGGCATTATTATAGTGAAGTTATTTTCATGCTTATATCAACGGCGGGGGCTGAATGGGTTAAAGCACCAACTGATACATAGTCAGCTCCAGTTTTAGAAATTTCAGCCAATTTCTCATAAGTAATTCCACCGCTAATTTCTATTTTGGATTTACCATTAATTAGTAAAACAGATTTTTTAATCATTTCAAAACTCATATTATCGAGCATAATAATATCGGCCTTATTATTTATAGCCTCTTTAACTTCTTCTAAATTTTTAACTTCTATTTCAAGCTTTTTATCTTGATTTTCATTTTTTCGTACATGATTCATTGCATTTGAAATACTTCCTGCCGCTTCAATATGATTATCTTTAATGAGTACTTGATCATAGAGTCCAAAACGATGATTGGTGCCGCCCCCGCATTTTACCGCATATTTTTCAAAAACCCGTAAACCAGGGGTTGTTTTGCGTGTGTCGAGAACTTTAACTGGGGCTGCTTTTTGCACAAATTTTCGGGTTAGAGTTGCAATTCCACTCAACCACTGCAATATATTTAAACCACTTCTTTCCCCCTCCAGCAATGGAATAACACCGCATTGAATTTTTATAATAGTATCTTCTGCGCTTACTTCATCTCCATCTTTATATTCACAGGAGGTGAAAATAACTTTGGTTGTTAGTTTATTAAATATAGCTTGAAATATTTCAAGCCCACATAAAACCATTGACTCGCGAGCGATAACTTCTGCAATGGCATTATCCTCGTCATTAAAAATATTCCGGGTTGTAATATCACCATTTTGCAGGTCTTCAGAAAGAGTTGTTTCAACTAATGCGTCAACAACTGAGGTATTCAAATTAATTGCCATAAGATTTTAAAAATAAACATTAATTTTTCCAAAGGAAAAGATGTTAACTAGAGTAAAACACCAATATATTTAAATATGTTATAAAATAATGCCGATTCATATTCGTATTATATATGCCTTACTCATAATAAGGTAAACAAACCTGCCTCGCTATTATATATTAAGCATTACGTTTTTTTTGATCCCCTTATGGATAAAGTTGCTCCAAAAAATTCTGATAACATGGGCAGGTCTAGTTTGAAACTAAATTCAGATATTAAAGATCATGAAGAGATTTCAGGGCCAACCATTAGAATAGATGATGTTTTTGCTGATAGCGGTGACCCTATTCTTCTTATCAAGATAGATACGCAGGGGACAGAATTTCAAGTATTGGAATCAGGCGCATGCACTATGGAAAAATTTAGACCCGTAATTATATTTGAATTGGAAGATCGTTATTTTCCTGATGAGGAGAGAATTACAATAAAAAAAGCATTAAAAGAATTTTTTAACAACTTAGACTATTCCCTTTTTAGTATTAGTAAGGATTTGAATTGCTATCCTAAAATAGATGTCACTCAAAATTATCATGGTGATATATTTGCTGTGCTTACATAATTTTTCAAGCTAATAAAAAATTGCATGCTAGGATTCAAAAACTTGAATTTTAAGAATCTCACTTCATTCAATTAAATCCAATAAAAAACGGGAGTGGCCTGACCACCACTCCCGT
>CAZMXD010000018.1:0-15865 GCA_964570185.1 uncultured Nitrospina sp.
CGTGAAACAAAAATTTATCGGGAAGAGGTTTTTCTCAAAATCAAAGAGGAAAATAAATTTGCCGCATCTTCCCAACAGTTTGATCCTGGGAAAGTTTCTAAACTGATGAAGGATAAGCTAAAAAAATGAAGGTTGATACCAGCCGTTTTGGCACACTCGATATTCCCGAAAACGAAATCATCCATTTCCCTGACGGGCTGTATGGTTTCGAAAAGGAAACAGAATTTACTTTGCTCCCCTTTAATCCCAATGTTGAAAGTCCCATGGAGTGGATGCAATCCTTAAATTCTTCACACTTGGCTTTTGTAATCACGGATCCGCATTTATACCTAACGGACTACAAGCTAAAACTTTCCGAAGAGGACAAAAAACGTGTCCAGTTAAAAGCTCGGGACCAGTTTTTAACACGTACGATCGTGACCATACCGGAAAACCATTTAGAAATGACAGCAAATCTCATCGCTCCTCTGGTCATTAATAAAGACAAGGGGGTTGCCAAACAATTCGTTCTCACTAGTATGGACTACGACACTCGCCATTACCTCTTACCCGAAGAAATGCGTAACACCCCCGCTTCCGCTCATTAGCTCATCTAGCAGTAAACTAGCATAATTCATTTGCTGAAACCGATAAGTTTATTCCTTTTTCTAAAAACCAACAGGCCATAGCTTCCAGGAAATTCGAATTATTTTTTTTACTCCGGATGTAACTATCGTTAGAAATGTAGAACGGTATGATCATTTAAAAGCACAGTCAATGACCCCCACCTGTGGTATCTTTGCATAAGTCAATGTGAGTCCTCAAAAAGAGACTTTAATCTTATTCTTATGATATGGAAATGAACGATACCATAGCCGCGCTGGCAACCCCTCCGGGTGAAGGGGGGATAAGCATCATCCGCATCAGCGGGGAAAATGCTCTTTCCATCGGGAAGGCTTTGTTCCATTCGAAATTAAAAATCAAAAACAAGTTTCCTCCTGTTCAAAAAGTTTTGTTAGGTGAAATTCGGGATCCGGAATCAGAGCAAGTGATTGACGAAGTTCTTTTTACCTGGTTTAAAAAACCCGTCAGTTATACCGGAGAAGATGTTGTGGAAATTAGTGGTCACGGCGGCACCCTGGTATCAACTACTTTGTTGCAGTTGATTTTAAAACAAGGAGCAAGAATAGCAGAACCCGGCGAATTTACGCGTCGTGCTTTCATGTCTGGCCGTCTAGATTTGACCCAAGCCGAAGCGGTGGCCGATCTCATAGACGCCGCGTCTGAAAAAGCATTGAACTCTGCCGTTTCGCAACTTAAAGGGGGTCTTTCAAAGCGCATTAATAAACTGTTTGACCAACTGTTGGAAGTTCAGGCTCAGTTGGAAGCGGCGATCGACTTTTCCGAAGAAGGGCTGACTTTTCAATCTCGTGAAACCACCGTTTCCCAGATTAAAAAGGTGAAAAAGGAAATAACCTCTTTAGTCGAATCTTTTCAGCAAGGCAAAATAATTCACGAAGGGATGCGCGTTGCCCTGGTCGGCAAACCAAATGTTGGAAAATCAAGCCTGCTCAACTCACTAATGCAAGAAGACCGCGCTATTGTCACGGATATGCCGGGAACAACTCGCGACACTCTTGAAGAACGTATCCGTATAAAAGATATTCATATTGTCATCACTGATTCGGCCGGGTTACGAGACAATCCCGAGATTGTCGAAGAAAAAGGAATCCAAAGAACACGAAACGCCGTGGGGCAATCCGATCTTGTCCTGGTGGTATTTGATCACTCCCGACCTCTTGACGGTAATGACAAATTATTGATTAGCGAGGTAAAAGACAAACCTCGTTTTATCTTGCTTAATAAAGCTGATCTTGACCCCCAATGGAAGAAGGAAGAAATTATAAATCTTTTGACAAGTGACACGACGATATCAATTTCGGCAAAAACCGGGGCGGGGCTTAAAAATTTAAAAGAAGCTATTTATAATTTTGTTATAAAAGGCGCACAGGAGAAAGATTCTATTATTATTACGCGAGAACGTCACAGGGATCATTTAAAGCGGGCAACTACGGCATTAGATTCCGCAAGTAAAAATTTGGATGCTGGTTACTCGGAAGAACTTATTGCGGTGGATATAAATCTTGCCATAGAACATCTTGGAGCAGTACTCGGAAAAACATTTATTGAAGACTTGTTGGATAAAATTTTTGGCCAATTTTGTATTGGCAAATAATTTTTATACGAGATTGAAAGTTTAACTTTTTTCAAAAGGTTTTTATTTTGCCAGAGGCGGCTCGGAACCAAGGGCCTACTTTGCGGGACTGGAAATGTGAAGTTTTTTGAGTTTTTCTACAAGAGTGGTACGGTTGAGGCTTAGCAAATTGGCAGCTTTGTTTTTAACCCATCCGGTTTTTTCGAGTGCTTCCAATAACAATTCTTTTTCAAATTCTTCCACCGTTTTCTTAAGATTGATGCCTTCTTCGGGAATGCCCACATGAAAGGATTGCTTTAGGGATTCCTGCAGCATTTGGGCGGGATTTCCCTCTTCTTCTTCATGTAGAGGTTGCCATTTTTCTTTAGGTATATCACCGAGTACTTTTTCCGGTAAATCACGCGGGGTAATGGTTGAACCAATACTCAAAACCAACATTCTTTCTACAAAATTGGCAAGTTCACGAATATTTCCGGGCCACGAATAATTTATAAGAAATCGCATCGCTTCGTCACTGATGATTTTGGATTCGGTGGTTCCATTTAATTTTTTTAAGAAATGGTTAGCTAAAAGCGGAATATCAGTTTTTCTTTCTCGTAAAGGAGGAAGATTGATAGGTATTATATTCAGACGGTAAAAAAGGTCTTCCCGAAATTTTCCTTCCCTTATCGATTCTTCCAGGTTTCTATGCGTCGCTGTGATAACTCTTATGTCAATTGGCGTTGGCTTGGTACTGCCAAGGCGATCGATCTCCCTTTCCGCAAGAACACGTAACAGTTTTACCTGAAGAGAAGTAGGCATATCTCCAATTTCATCAAGAAAAATGGTTCCCTGGTTAGCCAATTCCAATCGTCCAATGCGTGTATTGGTCGCCCCGGTGAACGAGCCTTTTTCATAACCGAACAACTCGCTTTCAAGAAGTTCGTGAGGAATGGCACCGCAATTAACGGCAATAAATGGTTTGGAAGCACGCGGACTGTTCATATGCAACGCGCGAGCAATAAGCTCTTTTCCGGTGCCACTTTCACCATAGATCATAACAGTGCTTTGTGACCCTGCGGCACGTTCTACAACGTCAAAAACTTCGCGGATGGGTGGGCTTTGGCCAATAATACTGAATTTGTCTGATTCCAGTTTAATCTCCATAGTCACAAAGCATTATATCCAGAGAAGCTAATTTGTCAAATAAAACAGTAATTTAAAAAAATATATGGCGAAATAAAAGTCTTCAAAACTACTGCGACTTTGAAAAATACAGGGAATATCAAGTATTTACTAAAACGTTGTGAAAATTGACACCTTTGAAATGACTTTAAAAAGGGGGGCTACTACATTTTTAGGTATAAAATTTCTAGGTATTAAAACCTTTTAAACCATCAGCGGCCAATATCGCGTCTTTTTTGAGATGGGGTTCCCAATTAGATAAATCATTAGAAGAAATTTCCAGATATTTCAATAATTTTTCTTTGTCAACCTCATCGGCAAGGTGATAACAACCGGGATGCCCCCACTCCCTGGAAAGTAATTTCGCAAGTGCTACCAAGGCAAACTCCTTGGAGGCTAAGCCTGACTTATCATCTGTTGTATATAAATGAGAAAAAGACTCGGGAAAGTTCCAGGCAGCAATTAAAGTCATGCTTACGTTATAGCTGTTGAATCCAAAAAATTTTTTTTCGGCATCAACTAAACGTATATTTTCAGCATGAGCAGTTTCAAACGCGGCTACCAACTCCTGGGGATAATAAGCGGCCAACGCGATTAATCCGGCTTCGTGAATTAATCCGGCGGTAAAACAGATATCTGGTTCCAAACCACCCATTAACCTCGCTAATGCGCCTGAAATCGCCGCGGTCAGTCGGCAATGCAGCCACAAACTTTTTAGATCTATTGAAGTTTTCTTTTGATCAAGGGCCGGGTTTTCCAAAATAGGGGTTCGAAGAATAATATCTTTTATCGCGCCTGTTCCCAGAAGATCCGCAGCCTGTTGCAAAGAAGAAATTTTAGCCGAGCAGCCGTATAGAGGGCTATTAGCGACTTTTAGAACACTTAATACCATAGATGGGTCATATTGAATAATTTTAACAATATTGTAATCAATAGATGATGAAGAACCGATAGCAACCAAAACATTATTTATTTGTTCGGGAGGTGAGGGAAGAATTTTCACCGAACGAAACCATTTAAGAGATGTATTCATGGCTTTCCTACAATTGTTCGATTTCTGCCTTCATCTTTGGCCTTATATAAAGCCTGATCTGCGATCTTTATTAAATCTGCGGGAACCTTAATAAGATCTGATTTAAATTCGGCAATTCCGGAACTGACAGTCACTTTAAAATCTTTTCCTTTGTGATGGAAGGTCTGGTTAGAGATTTCTTCGCGAATTCGCTCTGCAATATAAAAAGCTCCTTGAACCTTTGTTTCAGGCAGAACCAAAATAAACTCTTCGCCTCCATATCTTGCAGCAATATCCATGGACCGACAGAACTTTTTTATAGTTGATGCAAAATAAACCAGGATATCGTCTCCCTTCTGGTGACCATAGGTATCATTAACATTTTTAAAATGATCAAGATCCATCATAATAATCGAAAGGGACGAGGCATACCTTTGACAACGAATCAGTTCATTTTTCAGAAGAGCCTGCATCTGATGATGATTGACCAGCCCGGTCAAGCCATCGGTGACAGAAAGTTTCTCAACTTTTTCAAAAAGTAATGCGTTACTTATGGAAAGAGCGACAAACTCTGAAACGCTAAGGGCAAAATCCAAATCACAAATATTATAAAATCCCTTTTCATTATCATTGAGATTCATAACCCCAATAATTTCGTTTTCAATCATTAAAGGTATAGAAATAAAAAAATCACATTTTAATAAATTATTCTTGCGACCGCGAAAATAGCTCGAACTCGCGAAATCCTGTTCGAAAATATATTTACCGGATTCCATAGCCTCTTTCATAATAGGCGAATCATCCTGGTGAATGGACAAGCCTTCCTTCAAATCAGGATGGTTATGGCTCACAAGCAATAATCTTTTATGATCTTTATCAAACAAGAAAAAGGAAAAATACTTCACAGACAAAATGTATGGTAATTTTTCCTCCATCATCCTGCTTATTTTTTCAGAGCTTAATAGGTTGATGCTTTTCTGTAAATAAAACAAGTGGCTCAGCGCTTCGAGAGAATCCCCTAAGAGGCTGTTTTGCTTTTTTAACAGATTACGGACTGTTTCCGACTCTTCCCATTTAAGTTGTTCGGGTTTACTCATTTCCTTCTCCGAGATGAATAAAAAAGTTTTACCCTTGAATCAAGTCAATATTCTGACTCCTATTGCATCATGTTTTTGGTGAAAATGTCGAAAAAAAAGCAATAAACCGTTTTATACTATATTTGAGGTTAAAACGTTTAAAAAATTAGGTTTTGACAACATTAAAGGGGTTGAAAACTTATGCGAATTGTTAATTGGTATCAAATTTGCTTTATTTAATGAAAACGCTCTAATTTAACAAAAATGAAGATCAAACCAAAATTAAACCAAACCTTCACCTTTTTGCTGCTTTTTGCGCAACTATGCGTATCTTCTGCTGTTTGGGCCCAGGAAGACCTATACGAAAACGAAACCTTACTAAAAACAATAAAAATTGGTCCGCACCCTATTTACACGAGAATTTTAGTCGATTTGAATAAACCTGTGGACTACCAGATTGATGCAAACTTCAGTGAAAAGCGAATTGTTTTGATCCTACCCGAAACAAAAAATGGGCCACGGGTTCGTAGCAAAGCATTTAATGACAAAAACCTAGAACAATTTACGGTTAGCTCCCTTGAAGGAAAAGCAAAAGTTACTTTTGTCCTAAAAGAATCCAACACCCGATTTTTTCATTCCATGAATCCGAAAAAACCTCAAATTATCATTGATCTCAAGGGGGAGAAACGGCCTATCATTCAAACAAAAATTAAAGGCCAAGCTTCTATAGCTAAATCAAGAAAAAGATCCGGTGATCCTGGCAAAAAGAAAAGCCTTCAAACAGGTAAATTGCAGTCCAATAGAGGAGTCCGTTTAGCAGGCTTCACACCTAAAAAAATTCAAGAATTGAAAATTAAGGATGAGCAGGAAAAAATTAAAAATGGATGGGAAGAATATCAAAAAGCCTTAAAACTTTTTCAAGAACAAAAGTATGATGATTATACAATTAAAGTTGAAAGTGAACCTGATCCCGAAACCGGGGCAACAAAAGAAATAGACAAAAGTCAACCAGGTGCCTCAAAAGCTTTAAAAGAATACACAGAAAAATATCCGAACAGTAAATATCTGGGGAAAGCTCTCTATTTAAGGGCGGAATCCGAATACCGTAAAACATATAAGGACCTCAACCCTAATTACGATAGTGCCTTAGCGGCTTATCAAGCTGCAATGAGAACAGACCCTAAATCAAAATTTTATGACCATGCATTACTAAAAGTGGCATCAATTTATGATGAAATAGGATACGGGCTCGAGGCGAGGACTCTTTACAATCAAGGTATAAAAACAAATAAAAAAAGCTTATATAATAGGGTAAGAGAAGAGAGCCTGGCCGCAATGTTGATAAAGGAGGAAAAATTTAAAGAAGCATTTGGTGCTTTGCAATTGATACTCAAGAAATCCCCAAAAAACAAGGGAGCAAAAGCTGGTATTTTTAATATAGCCAATCATTTTTTTGAAAAAAAAGATTACAAACAGGCTCTTAAAATCTATAAAACAGGAATCAAACGCTGGCCTAAAGAACTCAATAAAAAACCCGAAATTAATTTTAGAATGGCGGAGATTTATTTCTCCCAAGGGAATTATGAGAAAGCTCGCCAACATTATTACAATCTACTAAACTTAAATCCCAAATCAGAGAATTCCCATAAAGCATTAAATCGGGTTGGCGACACTTATATGCTCCAAGAAAGCTATAAAAAGGCATTGGCGGTGTTCGACGAGTCCAGCAAAAAACTAGCAGCCAAGCTGGACAAAAATGGAAAACCTGAGCTCGATAAAGAAAAGAAATTGATTTTAGAGGAAAGTCCTGAAACACAATACGGAAAAATCCGTATGGCTGATATCGGAATACGAAGTCCGCGTATAAAAGTTAATAATATTGTTTTTGATGTTGCCAATTATTACAAACCATTTTCAACCTATGAAAAAGTTTTTCGGGAAGCAAAAAATGAAAAAATTCTGGCAGAAGTGACTTTAAGTCGGGGCATTGCCTATTTACTGGAACAGAATTATTTGAAAGCTATCGAAGAATTTAAAAAACTTTTTCCTCTGGGACCCCAATCACGTTATGCACAGGAAGCAGAAAGGCTTGTGAAACAAGCTCTTATTGACCTAGTGGATAAATATTCCAAGCAAAATGGAACACTTCCAATTCTATATTCCTATAGTGATTTTGTTAAACTGCCTATAAAAAATATTAAAAATCCCAAGACTTTATTGCAAGTAGGAGAAGCGTATCAGGCAATAGGAATGTTTCCTGAGGCACTAAAGTTTTATGAAAAAGTCAAGCTATTCGACTCTGAAAAAATATATAAAGATCGAATTTTTCTAAATCTTGGCAAAATACATCTTAAAGAGAAAAATTTTGATGAAGCCATGATGGTAGGCCGCTCCTTCGTCAAAAACTTTCCTCGCAGCAAAAGGTTAAATGAAGCCAAAAAGTTAATGGCGCAAGCTAATAAGGGAAAGGGCAACCTTCTTGGCGCAATCACTATGTACGAAAAGTTAATCGGATTGTCAGAAAATACAGCGGAGATCCATTATTTAATTGCTGAAGCTAAAACTGAATTAAAAAAATACGCCGAAGCGGCCATATCCTACCAAAATGCAATTGCTGAATACGACAGAAAAGAACGCGTTGTTCCCGATTATATACAAAAGTCCTATTACCATTTAGGCACTTCGCTTTTTAAAATTAAAAAATTTGAATCTGCCATCGAAGCCTTCAATTCCGCGAAAGAACTTTTCCCCGAAAACCCTCTTAAGGAGTGGGCGGATTATCTTTTAATTGAAAGCTATAAACAGCAGGAAGAAACAGATAAATCCAAGGAAGCAATAAATCGACTAGTTGATGCTAAAAATGCTGATCCCATTCTCAAACGTGCTACTGAATCCAGTACTAATATTCAGGAATGGGAAAAACAATTAAAAGAAGGATGATTTTAATCTATAATAAAATCAGAATTTAAATCCACTTCTATCCTTCCTATGAAAAACCCTGGCGGCAATAAAAGCGAAGAAATCCAGACCCTTATTCAGAATATGGAGGCTTTTAACGAAGTCACCGCGCAACTCCAAAACTCCTACGATGAACTTAAAAGTAGAGTTAAAAAGCTCGATCTGGAATTGTCCGATAAAAACGAAGAACTGGAAAAAAACCTGCTAGAAAAAGAACGGGTAAAAAATTATCTAAATGATATTTTAGAAAGTCAGACAAATGGAGTTATTGTTGTTGATCGCAAAGTCATCATAACTACCTATAATAAAACCGCAGGAATTCTAACCGGAATAAAACCACAAAGCTGTCTGGGAAAAAGTCTAAATGAAATGCTTCCCTTATTCGCACCCATGATCTATCGACTAGAGAAAAATCGGGCCAAATCTATTAGTTACGACAAGGATATTCCTAATGCAAATGGGGAAACCCTAAATGTACGTGTTTCGGCTTCGCCTGTCTGGGATAACCACGGCGGTCAGATTGGCACCATATTGATTCTTCAAGATATGACGGAATTTCGGAAAATGGAGGAGTTAGCACAACGAAACCAAAGACTCAGAGAAATGGGAGAAATGGCAGCAGGAATTGCCCACGAAATAAGAAATCCTTTGGGCAGCATCGAACTTTTTGCATCTCTGCTCAAAAAAGATTTGAAAGGAAAACCTGAACAAGAAGATCTGGTTCGGCATATACGGGCTGGAGTTCAAAATATGGATCGGATTATATCAACATTGCTATTATTTGCGAAATCCGCACAACCATCTCGGCAACAATGTGATATCGATCTGCTTCTTACCGAATGTCTGGAAGGAATCAATAATGTAAGCATTCCGAAAAATATAAAAGTGACTCGCAAATCAAGCCAGAGCACCTTATTAGCAAATGGAGATCGCGACCTTTTACGTCAGGTTTTTCCTAATCTGATTAATAACGCAATCCAGGCTATGCCCAATGGCGGGGAACTGAAACTCATCACGCAAAAATCTTCTCTTACTAACCGAACTATGGAAAATGGCTCTGAAGTACGGCAATATATTTCGGTAACAATTACGGACAATGGCATTGGAATGTCAGCTGATGACCTTGCTAAAATTTTCAACCCTTTCTTCACCACAAAAGATAAAGGTACGGGATTGGGTCTGGCCATTTCTCACAATATTATCAAGGCGCATCAGGGTACGATTGACGCCATCAGTGAAGAGGGAAAAGGCACTTCCTTCACCGTAAAAATACCAAGCTGGGATGAAGACTTCGATGAAAAATAATTCTTCCAAAAAAATTCTTATCGTTGATGACGAGTCCGAAATGAGAGTGGCTCTAGAGACCACATTGAAAAGAGAAAAATTCCAGCTTACATGTGCAGAAGATGGCAAAAAAGCATTAGACACCTTGGAAGATGAACATTTCGATCTCGTGCTCACAGATGTTCGCATGCCGAAATTGAATGGCTTAGAATTATTACGTGCAGTGAAAGAAAAATCACCTAAAACTCAAGTCATAGTTATGACCGCATATGGAACTATTGATAACGCTGTTGCGGCCATGAAGGAAGGCGCCTTTGATTATTTGATCAAAGGTTCTGGTTTTTCTGCGGATGTTCTGGTTTCTACCGTAAATCGTGCTTTTCTAACTCCCGGAAGTTCAATCCATCCTACTCCGCGCCCTACTCCAAAACCTTCTCCGGAAACGGAATCATTAGGAGAAAACAAAAGAATCGTCACGCAAAATGACGAAATGAAAAAACTCCTGAAATTTGCGGAAAATGTTGCCTTTAGCAAATCTACTGTTCTTATCATGGGAGAAACCGGCACCGGGAAAGAATTATTCGCGCGTTATATTCATCAATGCAGCCCTCGTTTCGAGAAACCATTTATGGCTGTAAATTGTGCTGCTTTGCCAGAAGGTTTACTCGAATCCGAGCTGTTTGGCCATGAGAAAGGATCTTTCACTGGTGCGACCGAGAACAAAGAAGGAAAATTTGAACTGGCTAACCATAGTTCATTGCTCTTAGACGAAGTTACGGAAATGTCCATGCCCTTGCAGGCAAAACTCCTTCGAGTTTTGCAGGAGCATGAAGTCGATAAAATTGGTGGAGGAACACCCATCCCCGTCGATGTTCGAGTAATTGCTACCAGTAATAGGGGTATTCGCAAAAGCATTCAAGATCAGGAATTTCGTGAAGATCTATATTACAGATTAAATGTAGTACCATTTAACCTCATACCATTGAGGGAAAGAATCGATGATATCCCCGTTCTCACAGAAAATTTTATTCACCAATTTTGTAAGGATAATGGCAAATCACCTATCAAAATAGACTCCGCCACATTGACCCTGCTCAAGAAATACCGATGGCCGGGAAACATACGTGAATTGGGGAATATTGTTGAACGTTCCTGCCTTATGTGCCAGGGAAATACGATATTACCATCACATTTGTTTTTCGATGAAGAGCTATACTCAAAAGACAAAGGGGTGACACGTTTATCCGGAACCATTTATGAGATGGAAAAAGAGTTGATAATGCAAACCCTCGAGGAAGTCAACGGCAACAAAACAAAAGCCGCTGATTCGTTAGGCATCAGCATCCGCACCCTTCGAAATAAGCTTAACGAATACGGGGAATAAATCCCATTAGATTAATACTCAATAATTAATCTGGCTTATATACTTTGAAAATATAAAATTTCAGTGAATCTGTCTCAAGAGATCTGCATATGAATATTTTGCCTTAGAAACATTAAATGTTATTGATACGATTTTATCTTGATTAGTCCTATTAATAGATTTGATATCAAATCTTCACCTTTCCGACTATAAACCTTGAAGACTAAAAACAGTTATAATGCAACTAATTAGCATTAAACTCATGGAAGGCAACATTTTGTAAAAAGGGTTTTTTATTACTAAATGGGTAATCAGTGCAGCAAACATTAAACTGGCAATGCCTACCGAACCAATAATCACGATATTTAAATCGTTGCTAAATAACATTATAACGAAAGACAACTTTAAAATACCCACAAGGTCTCTTAGCCAGATAGGCAAACCATAAACCTTAAACTCTTCAGCAATGTTTTGATACCAGACCACCCAAACAAAGAAAGTGGAACCTGCCACTAGAGCTTTCAATGCATATATTAAACCTGCGGTTGAAATAATCATATAAAACTCCTTTTTAAAATTTTTTGTAGCCTCTTAGTTAATAAAGAAGCAAGTTTAAATTCTCAAAAAACCCAGCCAGGAGTTTCCCTCCCTGTCCAGGAAAGTATTTTCATTTTCTCCCCAAGATAAAATTTTCGATATGCAGTTACCGTATCCACGCTTTTATATATACTTGGCATCACTTGGGCAAACTTCGTTAGGCCTATGTCTTCAATAGGAGGGTCAGGAAGCGAACTAATCAGGTTCCAAGAAACATGATTAGTAACTTTTCTAAATCGAAATCTATATTCTGAATTTAAATGTTTTGCTAAATTGCGAAGCCATTTCCAATTAGACAGCGACCTTCGCGTCCAAACTGTGCAAGGATGATTGATATGGGTGGGCCTATAACCTTTTACAATACCATTCATGCGTAGAGCCGTGCTTAGCATTTGAGCTGATTCTAAAATCATTTTTACAACATGGCGGTCACAATGATATTGAGCACACTTTTCAAGGTTGTAATCCAAAACAAAAATATTCATCCTTCCATCCTCCAGAAAGAAAATCTAAGCAGAATCAAAGAGATTAAAAATATTCTTTTTTTCCATGAATGATTCCTGTCACTAATTTAGTCAGACCCTTCAATATGCATACTAGCCGGGGGTTTTTCTCCGCATGGTATATTTGGGTTGAATCCACATTCGTGAAAACGTACTAACTTGGAGTCAAGAATCAAGCTATTACCACGAGCATATTTTTTTGCACTCAAAAAAGCCTCAACAGCATTTTCATGAAGGTTTAGTTTATGCAGAGTTAAACCAAGGTTGAAGGAAGTAATTCCAAGACCAGGGTCCCGGAACTGTTGCGCCAATGATTTTGCCTTCAAAAATGATTCCCGTGCTTCACTAAATAATTTAGATTTAAACTGCCGAATTCCCTTTTGATTAGCCATCGAAATTTCAAGATCGAAATTTTTTGACCCTTCCGTCTCGGGTAATGCAATAGGAGTTTCTAATTTCGTATCCGACTGCACTGAAACCGAAGTCATCAAAAAAAATAACAACATGTAAAAAAGTATTTGTTTCATTTTAAAAACCTTTATTTATTAAATTTTTCATTTCTTGTATTACCTTATTTTTTTAAAACAACTACTAACACGAATTATTATTTATGAAATAAATTTTAAGAAATGACTCCCGCCTCCCTTTGTGATTGGCGAATTTATTTAATAACTTCTCCAATCTCCTCGGCATTGACCTTTCTTTTTTGGGAAGACCTGGGAATGAAGTCTCTCCAGAAGACTTATATTTGTTGTCTTTATTAAATTGCTTAATAGCAACATTTAAGGTATTTGCAGAAAAATCAAAACTGGGTTATGCAAGATTGGATGGTTTTGCAAACTTGAATTTAATTCAAAAACCATCTGGACAAACATACTTTGAAAATATAAATATTAAATTAGAGCTTTTTTCATCAGAGAATCACGATAAAGCTAAAAGATTATTTAATAAAGTAGAGTCTCAATCGATGATTGTTAATTCTGTGATAACCAAGGTTGAAATAAACTGGGTAATTAAAGATAGGTAAACTATTGGAAAGATCTAAGTATATATCGAGCCAGCGGGAAGAATTGAACCGCCGACCTACTGATTACGATTATAATGTGTAGTATTTTAAGCTGTTTTTAAAAAGCTATTAATGGCCCTGAAGCTGATGCTACACCATTAACAAAAGCAATCCAATAAACATTAAAATCAAACCCCATTTATAATTTGGTTCATCATTATTCTTGAATCCAGTTGTAAATCTACCATCTCTTTTTCTCCTCATACAACCAAAACCAATAATTAGCAAGACTATACCTAAAAAACGTGCCCCAACCCTACCCGCATTAGGAGAGGATCTTTTTTTACTGTCCGAATTCTCATTTTTATCTTCATAAACACCATCATTTTCCTTTGGAACAAAGTTTTCAACTTGTATAGAATCAACTTCTTCGTTTGTCTCCCCACTCGCAGTTCCCCCCATAGTAATTTTTAAAAATTTAGTCGCTTCGTTTTCTTTTTCGAATCGCTTCAAGGGAACGATAAATTGTTGATTATCCTTAAATGAAAATAATCCGTGTATACTATATTCGTAAATCCATCCCATGGAACCACCACCATAATCTCCCAATGCTATTAAAAATGATTGTTTACATACTCCTTTAAGATTTGAAGAAAGATCTTGGCATACCGTTAATGGTACCTTTGCCAAAATTTTATATGCGGTTTTTTCCCCTTCATATTTCCCTTTGCCTTCAATTAAATTTCCATCAATGTTAATAACGTGCGGTTTTTGTTGGTTTTCTACTTCGCCATCTATTAAAGACCCTTTAAAACAAAGGTTGTAAGGTGCCGCTAAAAATATTTTACTACCGTCATTTCCCCATGGAGTTAGTGTTGTCTCGAATGGAATTTTACCTCCTATATATTTGCCAGGATTTTCGCGAAAGTCTGCATTATTTTCAATAGAGTATTTTTCTTCGAATGCCTCAAAATTATCGCTCGACATCCATTCCCGCACAAAACATTGAGGTGGTATTATTCCTTCAGGTGTTTTCCAACCGACTGGCAATGTTTCCCCACTCGCAGTTCCCCCCATAACCACAAAGAGTAAACACACTATTAGAGTCTGTATTAGTTTTTTCATTCCGCCTCTAATATTTATTGCGAATAATTCTTTTCTTTTATTTACCTATTCCTTTAGATAGGTTTATATTCTAGGTTTAGAGATATTGCAAGATTTCTATTGGTAAATTTGAGGGAAGGGTAAAATATCCTGAATTATCGTAGAAAATTTTAAGTATTGAGTGACTCCGTTCTGAACAAAGAATCTATTCAGTATCGTTTTTTCTTGTAAGGTGAGGATATTCTCAATCTAAGACAAAAATATGACGGATTCTCCTACCCAATGCGCAACAAAAAATATCTGCCCTTCCCCGCTTAATTTACATAAATATATATAAATAAAAGGTTAATTGTCTAACCTTATCCGCACGAAACCATCGCCCATAAATGGTATGGAACTTGCTGTATTAATATCAAAATACCCACAAATCATGGGTTTTATTACTAACTAAGGAATGTTTTAAAAGGAAGGCCCAGATCATGGATTTTCTCACCAACATGAAAATAAGTTCATCGGGATTGAACGTACAAAGAAAGCGCATGGAAGCTATCTCCAGTAATCTTGCCAATCTCGAAACCACGAGAACTCCAGAAGGAGGCCCTTACCGCAAAAAAGATATTCTGGTGACCGCTGTTCCGATGGAAAGTGAATTCGGCACTATTTTTAAAAATAAACTGGGAGACCGGCTCACGAAACCACAAATTACCGAGGTGGTCGAAGACCAAACTGAACCTAAGCTGGTCTACAATCCAAAACATCCGGATGCCAATAATGAAGGGTATGTGGCTATGCCAAATATCGACCCCATGACTGAGGTTGTAAATATGGTGACAACACAAAGATCATTTGAGGCAAATGTGACAGCAATCAATGCGTCAAAAGCAATGGCGGTTAGAGCTATTGACCTTGGCAGATAATAATTAAAACCTTAAATTTTATAAACTATTAAAACTACATTCTTATGGATAACTTTCAGGAATTTTTAAGACAACTCGCCGAACGTTTTAACCAACTTTCTCAAGGTAAAAAAATTGCGGCGCTTTCCTTGATTGCTCTGGCTCTGGCATCGTTGGTCGTTATGTCCTTATGGCTGAAATCGCCCGACTACCAGCTCCTATATGCAAACCTTTCAAACGAAGACGCGGCAGCAGTTGTCGAAAAATTGAAAAGCCAGCAAGTTTCTTATGAAATTACTAATAATGGTCGCACTATTCGTGTTCCGTCAGACATGATTCATGAAGTGAGATTGCAGCTAGCCAGCGAAGGTTTGCCAGAAGGCTCTGACGTTGGACTGGAAATATTTGAGGACACCCCTCTTGGGATGACAGACTTTATCCAGAAACTAAATTTTCAGCGTGCTCTACAAGGGGAGTTGACACGTACCATAAACAGCCTCGATGCGGTTGCACAAGCAAGGGTTCACCTGGTAATTCCAAAAGAAAATCTTTTCCGAAAAGAAAAACCCAAGGGGAAAGCTTCAGTAACTTTAAAAATTAAATCTGGCAAGTTTCTTTCTGAAGCGCAAATTCAGGGAATTGTGCATTTGGTTTCAGCAAGTGTAGGCAGTATTCAAGCCTCTGATGTTGTCATAGTGGATCTAAAGG
>CAZMXD010000019.1:0-15771 GCA_964570185.1 uncultured Nitrospina sp.
GCTAAGTATAATTCGCGAACATGCTGATTCATGGATGATTAAATCCATTCTATGGTTAATTATTTTTGCTTTTGTTGGTACCATTTTTTATTCATGGGGAATGGGCGGGGCCTCAACTTCTGCAGGAGGCGTCATCGCCTCAGTAAATGGCGAAAAGATTTTCCAAGGTGAATATGAGCGCACCTTTAATAATATTGTAGACTTTTACCGACAGCAGTTCCGAAACCAGTTTTCCAATGACTTGATTAAGAAGTTGGATTTAAAAAATCAGGCTTTGGAAGCGCTAATTCGTAAAAAAATTCTTTTGCGCGAAGCTAAGAAGCAGGACATCAAAGTAAGCAATGAAGAAGTCATCTTCCACATAAAAAAACTGGCAGCGTTTCAAAACAACAACAAATTTAATGAAAGTGCTTATAGTAACTTTATTAGATCCCAAAGACTAACACCGGGTGAATTTGAAGAGGGCCAACGTGAAACGCTTTTGCTGGATAAAATGGAAAAAATATTTCAAACTCACTCTAAAGTTTCAAAATCAGAAATATTAGAAGAGTTCAAAGATCAAAATGATAAAGTCAAATTAAAATATATCAGATTTACTAGCGACCACTTCACCTCAGATCAAAATATCACCGATCAAGCCCTGCAAGATTATTTCCAAAGCAATAAATCAAAATTTGAAATCCCTCCTCAAATTCGAGTGGAATATATAAAAATTGAACCCCAAGAATACGAGTTACAAATTGAACCTAGAGATGAAGATATCCAGGATTATTACAAAACTAAGATTGCGGACTTTAAAGTAAAGAAAAAATATCAAGCCAGCCACATTTTAACTCATATAAAACCATCTGATATAGAAGGCGATATACCTCAAGAAGAAAAGCAAAAACAAGCTGAAGAAAAATCCAAGTTAAAGTCGAATGAACTTTTGGAAAGAATCAAAAAAGGTGCCGACTTTGGCGAGGTGGCTAAAAAATATTCGGATGACCCTGCATCCGGAGCAAATGGTGGAAGCCTAGGCGAATTTCCCAAAGGAACTATGGTATCAGCATTTGAAAAAGTTTTAGAAAAGCTTAAGCCTGGAGAAATCAGCAAACCAGTCTTAACCCCTTTTGGTTACCACATTATCAAATTAAAAAATGTGGAAAAAGAACGTATTAAACCACTAGCTGAGGTTAAGGATACAATTATTGAATCCCTCAAAGAAATCAAAGCCCGACAACGTGTAAAAAGAATTATCAAACGTTTACACCAGGAAGCTCAAAAAAACGAAAATTTGAGCCAAGCCGCAGTTACCCATCAATTAAAAGTGGCAACAACAGATTACTTTTCCAGAGAAAACCATATAATTCCTGAAATCGGCGCGCAACCCGAGTTTTTTAATGCTGCTTTCAACCTGAAAAAAAACCAAATCAGCAAACCCATTATTACTCCAGAGGTTTGTTTTGTATTAAAAGTTGTTGAAGAAAAGCCTCCATATATCCCCGACCTTAAGGAGGTGAGGGAAAAGGTGGAGGAAGCATTAGAGGAAAGTAATAACGAAAAAGCTACTCTAAAAAAATTTGAAGAACTCAAGCAAAAATTAGCTAAAGAAAAGGATCTTGAAAAAACTATCAAGGGAAATGATGACCTCACCATACGAAACACACCTTTCTTCAGTAAATCAGAATCCATTCCAGGCATCGGAAATATAGGGCAAATCAAAGAAAAGTCCTTTTCCATGAAGGTAGGAGATTTTAATTCCGTAAAAATAAGGAATCGTTTTTATCTATATAAATTGGCAGACATAGAGAAAGCGGGAGAGCCAAATAACGAACAGACCAAAGAAATCACTAACCAAATAAAAAGCGAGAAAAGTCGTCAGGCGTTTAACGAGTGGGTAGAAAATTTAAAAACACGTGCCACAATTCTTGTGGATAAAACGTTACTCTAGAATCTGCTATCTCTCTTTCTTGTAAAAGCGATGGATGGAAAGAATTTTATTAATCAATGACTCCATATCTTTAGCAATAACCCTTATCATTTCTTCTTTTCTTATGCCTCCTAAATCATAAATAATATCTGGAACAGAGCCGTAGTTATTTATCGCCTTTTCGGTTCCCCATTCAAGCGAAGAACCTTCTTGAATACGTACACTTTTGGGTTCTTTGGCGCGATCAAAAGAAGCAATTTTAAACTTCAATTTTTTACAGATTCGCAACAAGGAATCTGTATATTTGATATTCATTACTGCTCTTCGGTCGGGATCGTGCTGCATAACCGTTAGAACAATATTTGCAACATGGCGGGAACCTCCAAATTGCGGTTGAGAGCCTGTAAAAATATCCTCTCCATTTTTAATAACTCTCCCAGGTATAGCTAAAACATCCGCATGGTTTTTGGCGTTCGACAACCCTAAACCTATATTAGTTTGAACCTCAGGTATTAAATTACCAATTCTTTCTTTCTTAAAAATTTCAACGGCATTATTTAATTCACAAAGCGCCTGAAATTTTTCATTCTCTTTATGCATTGCAGCATTCGGTTCAACGCAGGGGCTCCCATTACCAGGATAAATAGCTCCTAAAATTGCTTCGCTAATATATTTTTTAGCATTTTGTATGGATTTCCGAAGGGAAATACCTTGTGCCAAACCTGCCGTAATAGCTGCAGAGAACACACAGCCAGTACCATGGATATCTAGGTTAGTTAAGCGTTTAGATGAAAAAATATGCATATCCTTACCGTCAAAAAACAAATCATCTGGGGTTCCTCTTAAATGCCCTCCTGTTATCAAAACTGCACGCACACCTATTTTTAAAATAGCCCGTGCCGCTCTCTTAGTATCAGAGAAATTTTTAATTTTTATTCCAGATAAAAGTTCAGCCTCTTTAATATTGGGAGTCACAAGAAAGCCCAGCGGAAGCAAATATTTCTTCAAGGCTTCGATACCATTTTTAGTCAACAAATGTTTACCTGAAGATGAAATAACTACGGGATCTATTACTATTTTTTTTAATCGACTTTTTTTAATCATTCTTGAAATTATGAGGACTGCTTCTTCGTTTCCAAGCATGCCTGTCTTTATCGCCTGGCATTTCTTGTCCTCTGAAATAGCCTGAAATTGTTGTCCAATCACAGAAGTTGGCAAATTATATAAAGATTGCACACCAAATGAATTCTGAGATGTAACAGATGTAATAATGGTTTTTCCAAATACACCAAAAGCCGAAAAAGTTTTTAAATCCGCCTGAATACCTGCTCCACCTCCTGAATCAGACCCGGCAATGGTCAAAGCTGTATTGGTAGTTTTTTGAGACATAAATAGACCTTAAAAAATATAGAGAAAAGAATGGTAATGTAACAGACGGCCAAGAACCCTGGCAATAAAATTATTTATTATTAACCAACGGTTACAGATTTTGCTAAAGAACGAGGTTTGTCCACATTTCTTTTGAGCGAGGTGGCGGTAAAATAAGCAAATAGCTGTCCAATAACAAGTTGAATTAGAGGAGCTATTAAGGAAGGCACATTAGGGAGGATCAATTCTTCGCTAAATAGATTATGGTTTTTCCCCTGTTCGGTAAAATGAATACCCAGAACAAATCCAGATCGGGCCCGAATTTCTTCAATACTATGTATAGTAGATTGATATAAATCTTTTTTCTCTTTAGGAGGAACAAAAACAATCGAGGAAATTTCATCATCAATCATTGCAAGTGTTCCGTGCTTTAGGAATCCACCAGGCATTCCTTCAGCATGCACATATGCAACTTCTTTCATTTTCAAAGCCGCCTCCAAAGCAATTGGGTAATAAATACCTCGCCCGAGATACAGCCAGTTTTTGTTTTTGCAATATTTATTTGCAAGACGATGAATAAAACCAGACCGCTCGTTTAAAATCCCTTGAATGATTGAAGGGAGTTCCTTTAAAGATTTTAAATTTTCCTGATATTTTTTTTGGGTAATAACTTTATTCTTTAATCCCAGCTTCATAGCTAGCAGAGTGAGAACTACCATTTGGGACATCGCAGCCTTGGTACTTATGACACAAATTTCGGGACCCGATCCTTGCAAAACTACTTTATCTACCATCCGCGCGATTGAAGATCCCATCACATTTACAACAGCAGCTGTTTTGGCACCTTTCGATCTGGAATACTTCAAAGCCGACAACGTATCGAATGTCTCACCCGATTGCGACATGGCAAATACCAAGGTTTTATTATTAATATTTGCAAGGGATAAAAACTCATCTGAACTGATGGACGGAATGTATTTTTGAGTCAATTCCGAAAAAATATATTGGGCATATTTCGCAACATAGAAAGTAGTGCCAACTCCAAGAAAATAGGAAGAATTGGCATCTGCAAACATTTCTACGGCATTGTCAAGACCAGACGGCTCTAAATCGAGGGCATTAGAAATGGTTTGAGGCTGTTCATAAATTTCCTTAAGCATATAATGAGGATAACCACCTTTCTTAGATGTCTCGCTGTCCCATTCAATTTTAGTGATAGGCTTTGTGACTTCCTCTCCATTCAGAATATTTTTTACTGAATAAGAATCTCTAGAAAGAATGGCATATTCCCCGTCATCTAAGATGACAGCATTCTTAGTATGATCAATGAAGGCATTGAAATCAGAACCAACGAACTTTATTTCATCGCCAATTCCCAACATTAATGGAGATTCCCGTTTTGCGCAAAAAATATGGCTTGGCAAATAGGTACAAATAAAAGCCAGGGCAAAGGTTCCCTCGATCACTTTTAAGGTTCTCACCAATGCTTTCTCAGCATCCTGACTTTTTTTAAAGAATTTCTCTAGAAGATGGGCAATCACCTCTGTATCTGTTTCCGAAGTAAACTTATACCCCTCTTTATTAAGTTGCTCTCGTAAGGTACGGTAGTTCGAGATAATCCCATTATGAACAACTGCAAAATTGCCATCGCATGATGTAAAGGGATGGGTATTATCTTGATTTACCTTGCCATGGGTAGCCCAGCGAGTATGAGCAATTCCTATATTGGATTTATGCTGTAGAACATTGTGTTTACGGTAAACTTCTTCTACCTCACCCACATCCTTTTTGATAATTAGGTGGGTTTTATTCATAATAGCCACACCACAAGAATCGTAACCACGATATTCTAGGTTTTTGATTCCTTCAAAAAGAAGTTGAGAGATATTTTTTAGTCCAACCACTCCGCTAATTCCGCACATATATATCTGCCTGCTATTTATGGGTTAAGGAATAACAGGCGGGGATAATTTTCCCCGAAAGTACTACTGTTCCTGGTTGAATCATATTTCCCGCACCAACCACCACGCCATCACCAAGAAATGCACCCAACTTAGACAAGCCAGTAGAAGTATGACCTTTTCTATTCTGAACAGATATGGGTTTCCAGTCTACTGTACGGTTTACTGTCATGCACCCAGAGCCTATATCTACATTCTCCCCCAAAACACTATCACCTATAAATGACAATCGACCGATTTGACTTCTATCCATGACCACACAGTTTTTCAATTCTACACCGCTACCCACTTCACAGTTTTTTCCGACAGAGGTATAACTTCTAATAAGAGAATTGTTACCAATATAACTACCACAACCAATGGAGCAAGGTCCTTCAATAACTGCGCCAGCCTTAATTAATACTCCCTCTCCAATCTTAACAATTCCCTGCAAAGTCACGTTGGCTTCCAGGGTGGCGGTTTTTGCAATGGAAGACTCGTCCCATGAATCCATTATCATTTTATTTGCCGTTAATATTTCCCAGGGATGAACCACATCTAACCAATCGTCTTCCCACATAGATGCCCTTATACCCTCACTAGCCACAATTTTTTTAAGAGCCTTTTCCATCGATTGGCCAGTCGATTCTAACAATTGAAAAAATGAAGCCGGTAAAATAAATACTCCTGCTAGAACATAGTTGCCAAACTTGTTACTTTTCGGTTTTTCGATGATTTTGGTAATTTCCATCTGAGCATTGAGAAAAACATTTCCAAATTGCTGATTGGAGGGTGGCAAACAAATAGAGGCTACTGGACTTTTGAAAGTATGAAATGATTGTTGGATTTTGCTGAAGATATTGTTTGCGGTCAAAATATCACCATATAAAAGTAAAAAATATTCTCCCGGGGAAATTTTGTTCTTGATCTTAAGAACCGCATTTCCGATACCGCGACTTTGCTTTTGCTCTATACAATGTATATTTAATCCATCATGCTCATGCTCTTGTAATGCATTGATTAACTTTTCTCTTTTATGCCCCACGACAACGAAGATGTCATTAATGCCAGAGCTTTTTAGTAACTCAAGAGAATTATCCAGAATGGTTCTCCCAGCTACCCCAATCATGGGTTGTGGACGTGTATCCGAAAAAGGACTGAGATGGGGCCCCTTACCCGCAGCTAAAATAATTGCTTTCATCTAGAAATATCCAGTTGGAAAGGAAATACTCTATTTTAAGGGTGGGTTTTTTTTTCAACTAATCTTTCTACTTGTTTAAGATCATCGAGGGAATTTATCCCGATAATCTCCTCGGTATCCTCAGTTTGTAAAGAGGCCACAAAGTACCCACTTTTAACGAAGTATTCTATTGTATCGGTCAAATAATATTCTTTTTGAAGATTATTATCACCAATAGAAGATAAAGCTTTAAAAAACAAATTCTTATCAAAACAATATACCCCGGAATTGAATTCGTCAACATTTTTCTCTTTTTCAGAAGCATCCCGAAACTCAACAATTCTTAAAATCGAACCTTCATCATCGCGAATAATTCGCCCGAAATCGTTATTCATCTTGGTTTTGAGTGTCAACACGGTACATTTTGCTGCCATTTTTGTATGCTGATTAAGTAATCGCTCAAGGGTTTCAGGATTAATTAAAGGCATATCACCACATAACACCAAGATATTGCCCTCAAAATTCCTCATTACCTTTTCCGTTTGATAGGCGGCATGTCCAGTACCCAATTGTTCTTCTTGTAAGACAAACTCAAGATTTCGCTTTGAAATTTTTTTCCGTATGCGATTAGCCTGAAAGCCTAAAACCAGAAGAGTTCGTGCGGGACTCAGCTTTTCAGCTATATCAAGTACGTATTCTAGCGTAGGTTTTCCAAATATAGGGATCAGTACTTTAGGAAGGGGACTTTGCATGCGGGTACCTTTTCCCGCTGCGAGGATCACAACTGCTAGGTCTTGCTTTTGCATTTAATTTCATATTCTGCAATCTTCTTTCGCAAAGTATTACGGTTGATTCCCAAAATATTTGCGGCTTGAGTCTGGTTACCGTTGGTTTCTTTTAAAACGATTTCAACTAATGGTTTTTCAATGCCTCCGATAATTAACTCATGCAGATGACCATTGTTATTTTCATCCATTGCGCCAACATATTGCTTAATGGACTTATCCAGCCATTTTTCTAAAAAAGTATGTACTTTTTTTTTATTTTGCATTTCTCGCGAGTTCATTTTACCTCGGAAAGAAAACAGAATCGAGAGTCGAGGACCTATAGAAGGCTTAATACCGCATGATTGCGTGGATAGTAACAAACTCTTAATATATGGTCAAGCATGTACTTATTACTCTTTTAAAGTCACATAATTACAGGTTGATTAATCTCCGTATACTAGTCTAAGATAAAGCAAACAGGAGTCCCTGTAAGGTCCAACTGAAATTCGGTCATACTAAATTCTGTTTTATCCTGTCTAATTTATTGTAACCATTTTTAATTATGAAAGTAGCGTGTCTCACTTTAGGGTGCCGAACTAACCAGCATGACACCGCTGAAATGCAAACTCTTCTTCAACAGGATGGGTTTGTAATCGTCGGTCAACAAAATAAAGCTGACGCTTATATTATAAATACCTGCACCGTCACACAAAAAAGTGACGCTAGCTCTCGCCAGGCAATTAAAAAATCTCTCGGGATCAATCCCGATGCATTAGTCGTTTTTACTGGATGCTACGCCCAACTTAATCCAAAAGAGGCAGCTAAACTAAATGGCGTAGATGTTGTTCTTGGCAATGCCAACAAATTGGAAGTCTCTAAATTTTTAAAAAACAAATTGTTACGCACTAATCAACCCTGGAAAAAATCCGAGAAAACAGAAATCGTTATATCGGATATTTATAAAAAAAGAATTTTTAGAACCATCCCAGTTAAAAATTTCCAAGGTATGACCAAAGCTTTTATAAAAATTCAAACTGGTTGTGATGAAAGATGCTCCTTCTGCACTGTTGTCCGGGCAAGAGGCAGATCTGTCAGCGACCAGCGAAAAAATATCTTGAAAAATGTTCGCGAAGCAATCAATACGGGATTTAAAGAAATTACATTGACAGGGATCAACCTTGGTACCTGGGGAATGGACATAAGAGAAAGTTTTTCTTCTTTGATTCACGACATTGTGCAATTACCGGGAGATTTCAGAATACGATTGAGTTCAATTAATCCAATGGAAATCGATAACCAATTGATACAACTCATAGCCGAAACAGAAAAAGTTTGTTCCTATTTGCATATTCCATTACAAAGTGGCGACAATGATATTCTTGGCCGAATGCGCCGTAACTACAACCGCGATCAGTACAGGGATGTTATCAAACATGCCGTCAGCACCATTCCTAATCTGGGATTGGGTGCCGATGTCATTGTAGGTTTTCCCGGAGAAACAGAAATTGCATTCGAAAATACCCGTAAACTTATTGAAGAACTCCCCTTCTCCTACCTGCATGTGTTTTCCTATTCACCAAGACGCGGTACCGAGGCTGATGAGTTTAAAGATAACATCCCCGGGAACATTAAAAAAGAAAGAAGCAAAATTCTCACAAAATTGATCGCAAAAAAAGGTCTTGAATTTAAAACTAAATTTCTCAATAAAACCGCTATGGTACTTATAGAAAACCAGCGAGACAAAAAAAACGGAAAACTCAAAGGTCATACGGACAACTATATTCCCATTAACTTGGAAGGACCTGATACACTCAAAAATCAACTTGTACCCGTTACCTTGCAAAAGATATCAAAAGATCATGTTGAAGGATGCGTCCTCTCATAACACTCATTACTGACTTCGGACTCTCTGACCCTTTCGTGGGTATAATGAAAGGGGTTATTTTAAATATTCAACCCGATGCCCGTATCATTGATATAACTCATAATATAGAGCCACATAATATTCTGCAGGCAGCAAGGGTTCTTAATGCAACCTATCCCTGGTATCCCAGAAAAACCATACACATTGTTGTTGTGGACCCAGATGTGGGTGGACTGGAATCAAGTAAAAAGTCAATCACAAAGAAAAAAACATCGCATTCCAATAAAAGAGCACTTTCTTTGATTACAGAAGGTCGAGGGCCAGTAGGCAAAAGACCTATCCTTATAAAATCCCAATTTCAAACATTCATAGGTCCCGACAATGGGGTTCTCACCTCAGCCTTAAGTCCAAAATCTAAAATTTATGAATTGAACAACCCAAAATACTTTCTAAAAAATATTTCTAATACATTTCACGGACGCGATTTGTTCGCTCCAGTAGCGGCTTGGATCGCTAATGGAATCCCTCCATCTAAAATGGGACCTCGGCTTCTGAAAACCACTCAATTAGATATACCGAGAGCCACACAGCAGAATCAGTGGATAAAAGGGGAAATTATATATATCGATCATTTCGGAAACGCTACCACCAACATATCCTTAGAATTAATAGAAAAAACCTACTCATCATCAGATACAATAGAAATTAACGCTGGCAAAGAAAAAATTAACGGATTGGTCACAGGTTATTATCAGGTGAATCTCGGTAAGCCTGGAGCGATTTTAAATAGCTGGGATCAGCTTGAAATTTTCTGTCGCGAGAATAGCGCCGAAAGGAAGCTCAAACTTAAACTAGGACAAATCGTCACACTCAAGGCAAAATAAAAAATTTTCCCTTAGAGAAAACATGGATTTCTATGACAGCACACGATCCACTTGGCATTAAAATCGTATGTCAAAATAAAAAGGCACGTTACAACTACACCATCGAAGATACTTTTGAGGCGGGGCTCGTACTGCAAGGCACCGAAGTTAAATCATTAAGAAATGGCAAAGCTAATCTGGTGGACAGCTATGCCACTATTCAAGGTGAGGAAGCTTGGCTAAATAAATTACACATCGACCCTTATACCCCGGCAACACAATTCAATCATCACCCTATGCGGAAACGCAAGTTACTATTACACAAAAAAGAGATCAACAAGCTTATTGGAAAGACTCAAGAGAAAGGTTGCACTCTGGTCCCTTTAAAAATTTATTTCAAAAATGGTAAAGCAAAGGTCGATCTTGGTATTGCCAAAGCCAAGAAACTTTACGATAAACGTGCGGCAATTAAAAAACAAGAGTCGGATCGAGAAATCGATCGGGCGATAAAATCTCGAAATCGCTGATCGAATTTATAGTTTTTAATTAAATTAATAAGATCAAAACTGGCAAAACAATCAAAAAGATATCACAAGGTTTTCAAACCACCTGCGTAGTCATTGCCGCAAATAAACTAAAATTTTTTAAACAAAGAAAGTTAAAAACTCCAGAATTTTAGACCGTTGGTAAATTGGTGGTTTGAAAATTTACACCGTTAAGAAACGTCGAGGGGAGCTAACAAACTAAGCATTTGACCTGTATACCACTAATATCACGCCAGTAACAGCGATCGCCCCACCCAAGTAACCCAACATACCCACTGGGTCGGGCTGCAGATTTGCAAACCCCACAGCGGGAAGGATTTTCATCCCTAAAAGTGTAATTAGGGGATTAAGAGAAATAATAACGCTGATCAAAGACAAAGGGAGATATTTCACTGCTTCAGCTAACGCCCCATAAGCCAGCAAGGTATTAACACCACAAAGTAAAAGCGCCAACCACGCATTCAACCCAGCCGACGCAAATTCATTCCACTCCACGGTACCTACTAATACAAGAGTAGCGATTGCATAGACAAGAAAATTTAATGACTGCGCCCCATAATTTTGGCTAAGGAATTTTTGCGAAATCATATAACCAACCCACACTATTGCAGCCATGATAATAAGGAAATCAGCGAAATAATATTCTCTGCTCATAGCTATCCTGCTTTGCTGATCCAGAAAAAAAAGGGTCAACCCGACTGCGGCAACGAACATTCCAAAGACCTGCTTCAAGGTTAAACGCTCGCGGAAAACAAACACGCCAGCAAGTACTAGAAATACCGTTGCCGTTTGGATAAGCACCGCCATATTAGAGGGTCCGCTGATTTCCACCCCAATGGTTACCCAGAAGTAGTTTGCCGCTAGACACACACCCCCTAAAATACCCATCCAAGGCGGTTTCCTGAAAATCTTTAAAGGTCGATGACCTTGGAAAGAAAGAAAAATTCCCAAGATAATAAATGCTAAAGCAAAACGGAACCAAGCAATGGTACCAGTGGTGAATCCTTGAAGTGAAATCTTTAATATAATGGGAAGTATTCCCCATAGCAAAGCCGTTGCTGTGGACAACAAGATTCCCAGCATGAAATGACCTTCAACTCCCTTATTCATTATAGTTTTTGATCTTTTTTATTGAAAATAGGGGATACAGCTTTAGGAAGAAAGCTTAGAAAAATTCCTAAGAATAGCGAGCCCAAGTTGTTGGCTCTTTTCTGGATGAAATTGGAAGGCATGGATGTTTTCGTGATGAACTCCAGAAACAAAATCAATTCCATAATTCGTTGTGGTAGCTACGGTGTCTTTTTCTTCTGGCATCACGTAGTAAGAATGAACAAAATAAAAATGAGACCTATCGGGAACTGAGTCAAAAAGCGGGTAAGAAGGTTTTACTTCTACATTATTCCAACCCATATGCGGAATTTTGAGTAAGTCACCAGAATCGGACTTCGGTTGCGCATCTTTAAAACCCACTACCTTTCCTTTAAGTATACCCAAACCAGCCACCGAACCAAACTCTTCCGCCTGACTAAAGAGTAGCTGCAACCCCAGACAAATTCCCAAAAACGGTTTACCGCTTTGCACAGATTTTTTTACAGTGTCAATAAGGCTTAACTTTTCCAGATTATCCATGCAGGCTTTAAACGCACCTACCCCTGGTAAGACAACAGATTGCGCTGAGAGTATTTTTTGAGAATCACTGGTTACAATGGCACCCGCACCCACTGCCTCGAAACCCTTTTGTACGGAACGTAAATTACCCATTCCGTAATCAATGATCGCGATCAATTAAAGAGTTCCCTTTGTCGAAGGGATATCACTGGTACGGAAATCAATAGAACACGCGGAATCCAGGGCCCGCGCAAATGCCTTGAATAAGGCTTCAATGATATGATGCAAATTACTCCAGTACGGTGAATTTAAGTGGAGCGTAGTACCACTGTTTGCGGAGAAAGCCTGAAAAAATTCAGCAACCAATTCAACATCGAACTCTCCTAGTTTGGACTTAGGCAATTCGACATTGAACACAAAAAAAGCGCGCCCACTAATGTCAATAACACATTGGGCTAAAGCCTCGTTGAGAGGGGTGCTTGCTTCTGCAAATCGGCGAATACCTTTTTTCTCTCCTAACGCTTCTTTAAAAGCCTGCCCTACCGCAATGCCAACATCTTCAACCGTATGATGGAAATCGATTTGCGTATCACCCTGAGCTTTAACAGTTAAATCAAAATAGCCATGCTTAGCCAATTGTGACAGCATATGATCAAGAAATGGAATGGGAGTCTTTATATCTTGTATCCCAGAACCGTCAAGATTCAGGCTGACTTCAATTTGAGTTTCGCTGGTGGAGCGTTTTACGTGGGAGGTTCTAGCCATTCAGTGTTTGTTTGAAAGTAAGATCACGCTTTTTACCATTGCCATTTTTTCCATTTCCAATAATTGCATTTTTACCGTTGCTAGAAACCCATTTTTTGCCATTTCCAGAAGCGGCCATTTCTGCAACCGATCCATAAAAAGTCATGATGGTTTCAAACATTCCTTCTGGATCAAGTTTCAAGTCTTTTCGTTGTTTCCCCGGGGCACCATGTTCTAGAACAATGTCCTCGAGTCCAATGCATTTAACAGATGTATTACAAACATTTTCTTCCTGAAGTGCTTCAAGGACGGCAGAACCAAATCCGCCTTTCAAAGAATGCTCTTCCGTTGTTACAAGACAGCGGACACTTCTGGCATATTGGACAATCAGGTCTTTATCCACGGGCTTCGCAAATCGTGCGTTTATAACAGCAACCTTCACGCCTTCCTTTTCAAACATCTCCGAGACAGCCATTGCGCAATCCACGGTATGTCCGTAAGCAAGGATAGCAATATCGTTACCATCCTTAACTACTTCGCCTTTACCTATTTCCAGTTCTTTTATTTTCTCGTCTAATGGAACTCCCAACCCAGAACCCCTCGGATAACGCATGGCTACTGGGCCCTTATGGTTAATGGCGGTTTTAAGCATATGGCGTAATTCATTTTCGTCTTTGGGTGCCATGACGACCATATTGGGTAATGTCCGCAGGAAGGCAATGTCATATAACCCTTGATGTGTAGCACCATCCTCTCCAACAATTCCCGCCCGGTCCAAAGCAAATGTAACATCCAGGTTCATCAGACAAACATCATGGACCACCTGATCATAAGCACGTTGTAAAAATGTGGAATAAATGGCCGCTACTGGTTTAAAACCCTCAATAGCTAATGCCCCAGCAAAAGAGACCCCATGTTGTTCTGCCATACCTACATCAAAAGTGCGATCTGGAAATACTTTTCCAAATTTACTGATACCTGTTCCATCAGGCATCGCTGCGGTGATACCCACTACTTTTTCATCTTCCCTGGCAAGCTCTATCAAAGTATCCGCAAACACATTGGTATATGCTGGATTTGCTTTTTTCTTGTGAAATTCACCAGTTGAAACATTAAAAGGTTTTGCGCCATGCCAAACATCTGCTTTTTCTTCTGCTTGTTCGTATCCCTTACCTTTTCGTGTAATAACATGCATAAGGGTTGGACCTTTGAGGTCTTTAACCGCAGAAAAAGTATCAATAAGTCCTTTTAAATCGTGCCCATCCACTGGACCCACATAGCGAAACCCAAGATCTTCAAATAAACGTCCTGGTATAAATACTCCTTTTATCGCCTCATCTATTTTGTGCGCATAACGAGAAATATCTTTTCCAATTCCCGGAACAGAAAGCAGAAGCTGATCAACTTCCTGTTTGATTTTCAGCATGACCTGACCTGTCATGATCTTACTTAAATGCGCGGACATACCCCCGACATTAGCTGAGATAGACATTTCATTGTCATTAAGGACAACAATCATATCGCTTTGAATATGACCAGTATGATTAAGACCTTCAAAAGCCATTCCCGCTGTCAAGGATCCGTCACCTATAACAGCAACAACATCATGGTCTTCGTTTTTAAGATCACGGGCCTTTGCAAATGCCAAGGCGGCAGAAATTGATGTGCCTCCATGCCCACAATTCCAGTGGTCGTGCTCGCTTTCTTCTCGCCTAGTAAATCCGCAGAGACCGTCATATTGCCTAAGCGTGTCGAATCTATCTTTTCTTCCTGTTAACAGTTTGTGTACATAAGATTGATGCCCCACATCCCAAACAAATTTATCCGTCGGACTTTTGAAAACGTAATGCATGGCCATCGTCAACTCGACTACGCCTAAATTAGATGAGAGGTGGCCTCCTGTCTTGGAAATAGTATCCAAAAGCATGTCACGGATCTCCCTTGCAAGATCGGGGAGTTTATCAACAGGTAAATTTTTTAAATCCTGGGGACTATCAACTATATCTAGTAACTTACTCATGGGCGGTCCCAGTCAAAAAGTTCGTTGGACAAAAAATCGTGCGATTTCCCTTAAAGGGTCTGCTCGATCATCAAATTTATCTAAACAATATATACTTTCTTCTACCAATTCTTCGGCTTTACGTTTTGACTCTTCCAAGCCGTATAATGCCGGATACGTCGCCTTGTTTTTATTCAGGTCGCTGCCTATATCTTTACCCAGTTTTTCCTGGTCTCCTGTAATATCGAGAATGTCGTCAATAATCTGGAAGGCAAGCCCTATATGAGCTCCAAACCTTGATAGTGCAGCTAATTGCACCTTGTTGGCTTGACTCAAAATTCCACCACACCGGATACAAGCTCTAATCAGAAACCCTGTTTTATAAATATGAATATATTCAAGTGTTTCGGCATCGATCTTCTTACCCTCGGATTCGAGGTCTACCACCTGCCCACCTATCATTCCAGTTGAACCCAGCGCACCTGCCATTTCATGAGTTGCCTGTAAGATACATTCAGGAGGAACATTATCCATTCCTGCCGCACGGGTCATAACAATGAACGCCTGTGTCAACAGAGCATCGCCAGCTAAAATGGCAATGGCTTCTCCAAAAACTTTATGGTTTGTAGGCTTTCCTCGCCGCAGATCGTCATTGTCTAGAGCAGGAAGATCATCATGAATCAGGGTATAGGTATGTATCAATTCAGCAGCTATCGCAAACGGCAAAATAGCATGCCTATCTCCTCCTACCGCCTCAGCCGCCGCCATAAGAAGCACGGGGCGCAACCTTTTTCCTCCAGCTAAGAGACTATAATGCATCGCTTCGTGGATGCTTTCCGGATAGGCTTTACCCTGAGGCAAAAGACTCAACATCCGCTCATCAATTAGCTTTTTACCTTCCGAAAGGTACTGGGATGCAGACAAACCACTCAATAAAACAAATAATTATTAAGGTTCTAATATTGCCTCTTTTCACCCAAA
>CAZMXD010000020.1:0-15607 GCA_964570185.1 uncultured Nitrospina sp.
AGGAGGTAGGATGAGTACCGTTGAAAAGAAAATTCTCAACGTAAAAATCAACGGCAAAGAAGCCACGGTTCCCGAAGGAACAGTTGTGCTAGAAGTTTGTAAAAAAAATGATGTAGAGGTTTCAAATCTTTGCTACAACCGAAAGCTCAAACCGTTTGCTGCCTGTCGAACGTGCATGGTTGAAACAGTTGTCGATGGGAAAAAAGAACTCGTTTATTCTTGCACCCAACCTGTGGCAGAAGGAATGGAAATCAAAACGGCTACAGAAGAAACTGATCGCTATAATAAAGCATGTTTAGAAATGCTTCTGGTAGAACATCCATTAGATTGTCCGATCTGCGACAAATCGGGTGTCTGCCCCTTACAGGACAACACGGATTTACTCCAACTCTATGACGGGCGGTTCGAAACCCAACGAAGAAATGAACCCAGCATAAAAACAAACCCTATTATTGAATTCTACTTAAACCGCTGCATCATGTGCGGCCTTTGTGTGAGAGCCTGCGATGAAATTCAGGGAGTTCAGGCGTTGGATTTTCATAAGCGCGGCATGAGCGTGGGAATTGGAACAGCCAATGATGAACCACTCGATTGTGAATTTTGCGGACAATGTATAACCGTTTGTCCCACTGGTGCGCTGATGGATCTCACATCAGAAGCCCGAGGACTCGCGGCAATGTTCACGAATACCTATTCTACCTGCAATTTCTGTTCTTGGGGTTGTACCGTAAAGTTAGAATCCAAAAAAGGCGAAGTTATTAGAATCGAGGCTGATGAAAATTATAATGTAGGTATCAACGAAGGTAACCTTTGCGCAAAAGGTCGGTTTGGTCATGGCATTATTCATAACGACCAACGAATTGAGAACCCTCTAATGAATATTGCGGGAGAATTCCAAGAAGTGACGTGGGATGAGGCATTCCGCACTATAGCTGACCGCATGAATTCAACGGTCAATCGTAGCGGGTCTAACAGTTTGGCTGCTATAGGTTCAGAAAAATTAACTAATGAAGAAAACTATTTATTGCAAAAGTTATATCGTGATGTTTTAGGATCCAATCAAGTCAACAACCTTGCCAATATTAGAGCGCCCTATCTCAATCGATTCATGTTGGACTGTTTTGATAACAGTATTTCATCAAAACCCATCACTAAGCTTCAGGACGCAGATGTTGTTCTTATTTTTAATTCTGATCTACCTTCAGAATACCCAGTAGGGGGAAACTCAGTCCGGTTCGGCACCGTTTTTAACAATACAGATATAATCATAGCCAATCCAAGACGAGTCGTTTTTGAAAGTGAGGCGAAGGTGGATGTGCGTTTGACTTACAAGCATGGTTCAGATTTAGCTGTAGTTTCCAGGTTAATTAAAATTATCATTGACAACGGTTTGATTGACGTTAATAAAGCCAAATCTGCAATCGACAATTATGATGAGTTAGTTCAATCTCTTTCCAATTATACTGCTCAAAACTCAAAACAGCTGACTGGGCTTCCAGACGATGTTCTAACAAGAGCCGCAGAAAGATTTGCTCGGGATGCAGATAGGTTTATATTAATTGGTAACGATGTTTTGGATACTGGTCAGGGCGAAGAAATTTTAAACACACTTCTAAATCTTAGTACCCTCGTTAACTACGGGAGTACGGGCAGCGTAAGTATCTACCCGCCAAGAGAGCACTGTAATTCTCAGGGTGTCAACGATATGGGGCTCACACCCGATTTTTTACCCGGGTATACACCATCCTCAGGGAAAAAAGTTTCAGACCTGCTAGATAGTTGTAAAGATGGCTCAATAAAATTCCTTTACATAGCTGGCGAAGATCCTATCGGCTCTTTCTACAAACCGCAACTGGTTAAAGAAGCTTTTAAAACTGTTCCCTTTTTAATTGTCACAGATATCTATATGACAGAAACAGCTAAAAAAGCTGATTTAGTTCTACCCTCTTCCACCTATGCTGAAAAAGAAGGAACTTACACAAACATGTCCAGGCATGTGCAAGCCGTCACCCCTGCTGTTTTACCGCAAGGGACTTCGAAACCTGATTTCGATATTTTAATTGAGTTAGCAGATGCGCTAGGAAAACCTTTTGAGAGTAAAACACTATCAGAAGTTCAGCAGGAAATTGAAAAAGCTGCCCCTATTTATCAAGGAACTTTTCCTGGTAATGAATCAAAGCAATGGGTTCCGTTAGCATCCAATAAGAAGCCAACATTAAAAATAAATCCAAAAATCAGTTCATTGCAATCAGAGAATGCTAACTTTCCCTTTACCCTTCAAACCAATAATCACATGTTCCATATTGGAAGCTACAGTCAACATGCAAAAGCATTGGTAGAAATTGGGCCAGAATGCATTGCTGAAATCAACCCAGATGATGCGAAAGGGTTAGGCCTGAATTCAGGGGATCAGGTTGTTATTGAATCTTCGAGTAGCAAAGTGCAGGTAAAAATTAAAACAACTAAAGTCACCAGTCCCGGAATGGTTTATATCCCAAAGAACTGGACTGATGTTCCCGTTAACGATTTGCGTAATGGCGAAAAAGGTCTAATAAACGTAAAAGTATCAAAAGCCAGCTAACATAAATTAACTAATGTAAATATATGACTGACTTAAAAGAGAATCTACATACCGACCATATGGTACTTAATATGGGTCCCTCGCACCCAGCGACTCACGGCACTGTCAAATTCCTATTGACCTTAGACGGAGAAACCGTTGTTAATCTCGATGTAGAAATCGGTTATCTGCATAGAGGATTTGAAAAGATGTGCGAAAGCGTAACCTATTCAAATGTTTTTCCCTATACAGACCGTTTGAATTACTGTTCAGCTATTATGAACAACATCGGGTTTGCCTTGGCCGTTGAAAAATTATGCGATATAGAAATTACAGAGCGTTGTAGTTACATCCGTGTGGTCACCAACGAGTTGGCTAGAATTTCTGATCATTACACAAATATTGCTGCAGCAGCGTTAGAGCTAGGAGCGCTGACCGCTTTCATCTATTTTGTGGAAGCAAGAGAAATTGTCTGGGATTTACTTGAAAAAGTATGCGGTGCTCGACTTACTTCTAACTACATCAGAATTGGTGGATTAATGTGTGACTTGCCACCTGGATTTGATGAGGATCTAAAAGCTGCGTATCCTAAATTAGATGCACTTTTTGATGACGTGGACAAACTGCTAACCAAAAACCGAATATTTATTGATCGCATGGAAAACACAGGCGCAATCCCCGTTGAAAATGCGATTTCATGGGGCTTCACAGGTCCATGTTTAAGAGCCTCTGGTGTGGATTATGATGTGCGGAAAAATCATCCATACCTCTGTTATGACAAACTGGACTTTGATATTCCACTTGGGAAAACAGGCGATAATTTCGATCGTTATCTCGTTCGAATGGAAGAAATTAAACAAAGTCTAAAAATTATTAAACAAGCCATGCGAGACATGCCTGAAGGCCCAATAAATGTTAGCAATCCGTACTTAAGAACCCCTGCCAAACCTGATGTTTATAAACGTATGGAAGAGATGATTGCTCATTTTAAAATGGTGATTGATGGATTAAAACCACCAGTAGGTGAAGTTTATTTCCCGACAGAAGCAGCCAATGGAGAACTCGGATTTTATCTGGTAAGTGACGGGTCGGGCAAACCTTATAAATGTCGCGTAAGGCCACCCTCCTTCACATTAACGCAGGCCATGCCGGATATGTGTGAGGGAGGAATGTTAGCAGATATTATCCCCACCTTTGATATGATCAACATGATTGGCGGAGAATGCGACCGCTAGCGTTTATCTACTTTTGATCCTCGATATACTGTTTCATTCCCAACCCATATCAAAAAGTCTATCCCACCAAAGCTTGAAATTCTGAAATGAAAAAATTAATAAATCTGGCTCTATTTCTTCTTCGTTTCATCCTCTTGGTGTGGGCTATCAATGCTGTAGATATGGGAAAAACTTTCGACCTTTTAATTCATATTAAATTCGGATTTCTTGCCCTGCTACTTCTTTATAGTTTGATTACATGGTTAGATACTTTGTCTTGGAAATATAACTTTCCTACTGATATAGCAAAGTCTTTCAAAAATCAAAATTTATGGGTAGTACGCCTTATCGGTGATGCCTATAACACTATTACACCGCTGGGGACCATGGGCGGCGAACCCGTTAAGGCACATTTTTTAAAGGAACATTATGAAATTAATTTCAAGCACACTTTTTCATCATTAGTTATTAACCGAACCACTTTTTTAACTGCCCTAATTCTTTTTTGTGTTCCTGGAATATTTTTCATTCTTCATTCCACAGATATCCCCACAGATTTTAAAAACGCCAGCCTATTAGGACTGGTATCTTTTTCCATAATAATTTTCTTGTTTTTCCTTTTTCAGATAACGGGAACTCTTGGAAAAATTTGCCAATGGCTAATATCTAAAACAAGGCAACCACTTTTCAAAAGCTTCCTTCAAAACCTTATACAAATTGATAAACTTTTTTCGATTTATTATCAAAACTCTCCTAAAAGAATTTTTATTTCTATATTTTATGCGTTTTGCGGTTGGGTTTTAGGAATTGGAGAGATTTATTTAATTCTATACTTTCTCGGCTTTTCTCCATCTCTTATACATTTTTGGATCATTGAGTCTATGGCTCAACTAGTACGCGCGGGAAGCTTTTTTATTCCATTCAGCATAGGTGCGCTGAAGCGGGCTTTATAATTATTTTTTCATCCTTGGGTTATTCATCTAGCCTGGGGCTGGCCGCATCAATCATAGGACGAATAAAACAATTAACCTGGGTAGCCTTTGGGTTGACCGCAGGGTGGTTATGGCATTTAAAAGCAAAAAAGATCAAACCTGAATCAATAAAATAGAAAAATAGTTGTTAAAATCTAAAAAGTGTCCCGTGAAACTCCACGGTCTCTTCCACGACCGCCAGGGGTACGACCCAGAGAACTAGTAAAAACATCTCCCTGTTGCACTAAGCCATCGTGTGCAGTACGAATGGTTCCAATTCGATTCTCCTTAAGTTCATTGGCCGCTTCATCAATAAGCTCTTCCTCTTTCTTTGCAGCCTCGCTCTTTTTATTTTCTGCCGTATTTTCAGTTTTGGCTGTAACCCCCTCTTTATCAGAGCTATCCTCAACAGAACTATCCTCAACAGAATTATTCTCAACTGGAAGATCCTCGGCTTCTGCCTCTTTCATGGAACCTTTAAAATTCTTAATACTACGTCCAAACGCAGATCCTATTTCCGGAAGTTTCCCGGCCCCAAATATAATCATAATAATGATTAGAATAACCATTAATTCAGGAAAACCTATTCCCATCATAAGATTGTCTCCTTAATACTTTTTAATACAGTAAGTCTAACAAAATAAATACTGAATTGACAGAGGTTTAAAGCCAAACATTAAAAATTGAAAATCAGATTTTCTTCACATACGATTCAGGTAAAATTTGACCCTAAATCTCATTCGGTTTATATTAGATTTCTTATAATGTATTAAAAACAATGAACTTTTGATGGTACTTTTTATTATATGGCCGAAAATACCCCTATAGATTTAGAGCAACTAATTTTAAAAAATATTGAAAAGGGGGTTATAGGCTCCAGTCTTTCCTTGGAAAACCGTAAGCTTGGTGACGAAAATATTTCAAAACTATCCAACCTGGAAATATTATCCGAAGTTATATCTCTTGATTTGGGTGAAAATAATATAAGTGATGAAGGATTGAAGGTTTTATGTGATTCGCCATACATCGAAAACCTAAAGACCCTTAATTTAAAATCTAATAATATAACCGAAGAAGGAGCAAAGCATCTTGCACAAGCTACCAAATTAGCCAAACTTGAGCATTTAATTCTTAAATTTAATAGAATTGGTGAAATCGGAGCAACCTATTTAGCCAAATCGGAGACGCTAAGTAACTTAAGCACTCTAGATCTATTTAGAAATAGAATTGGCGACGAGGGCGCTAAAGCTATTAAAAAATCAAAAATTTTTAGAGGTGTGAGTCGTTTGCGGCTCGATTAAAATAATGGATCTATCCAGAGATTTTCCGCGTAGCCCAAAGGAAAAAATTGCCGGTTTGGTACAACTAGGCCGAATGATTGACAAAGGACGTGCTTACAAAGAAAAGAGATTAGCGGATTATATTTATCCTTGCCCTTTAGATAAAATTATTCTTAATTTTTTACGGATCGATTCAGACACATTTGCAAAAATGGTCGTAGATAAAAAGGATGATGAAATCAGTATCTGGGCAAAAGAGCTAACAAAATCCAAATCATCCCTTGAAATTAGTTTTATAAATAAACAAATTCTGGATAGAAAGCCTGACTCACAAGATCGCTTAAAATATTTTAATGAAATCAGAGATAAAATTGATCCAACAAGGACCGATATAATTACTTGGGTTGATCTTTTGGATCTTGAAGAAGGCCGTATTCCTCAAAAATAATAGCTAAATCTGTTCAATAAAATCTGTCCCTGCCCAAAGGTAAAACTCCTTAAATGCAAGATTCACCAATAATTAAAAACCAAAAAATTTCTGAGAAAAAGAAGATTAAAGAAAAATTCAAATTAAGAAATATTTTGATGGTTTCTTTTTTTTCTATTTCACTTCTTTGCGTTACAGCGGGGTTTATTGGTACAGCTTTTATATATTTTTATTTTTCCAAAGACCTCCCTGATGTACGCCAACTGAAAGTTTACCAACCCAGCACCATTACACAAATATATTCAGATAGTGACGAAAAAATTGCAGAATTCTACATAGAAAAAAGGATCATTGTTGAATTAGAAGATATACCATTGCCGTTGAAACAGGCCACTCTTGCTGTAGAAGACTCAAATTTTTACTACCATTTTGGGATAGACCCTAAAGCAATTTTTCGTGCATTCATAACCAATATGAAAGCTGGTTATGTTGTTGAGGGGGGGAGTACGATCACTCAGCAATTAACCAAAACAATGTTCTTATCCAGGAAAAGAACCCTACCAAGAAAAATAAAAGAAGCGATTTTGGCAGTACGTTTAGAAATGATATTTACTAAAGATGAAATACTCGAAATGTACCTAAACCAGATTTATTATGGACACGGAACGTATGGCGTGGAAGCAGCGGCTAGGAATTATTTTGGTAAAACAGTTAAAGATCTAACAATAGCCGAATGCGCTATGATTGCTAGTCTTCCAAAAGCTCCTAATAATTATTCTCCATATAAAAATCTCAAACGTGCACGAAAAAGAAGGAATCACGTGATCAGGAGAATGGCCAATATCTCTTTCATTAATCAGGAGGAGGCCAATTCAGCTTTGCAGGAAGACTTTCATTTGGGAAAAGTTGAAAAAATGCTTAATAAAGCACCCTATTTTGTCGAGCATATAAGACGGATTCTTGAGGAGAAGTTCGGAAGTAGCAAACTTTACCGAGCTGGATTAAAAGTTTATACCACGCTTGATATAAATATGCAGGAATCCGCTCAACGCGCAATCAAGAAGAATTTGTTAATAGCAGATAAAAGATATGGTTATCGAGGACCTTTGGGTAATGTTGATATTTACCAAGGAGAGGCAGCTATTAAAAATGCCATGATCAAAAAAAATGGGTTGTCTGAAGAAGAAGGTATTAAAGTTGGAAATATTTTTTACGGGACAGTTATGTCAGTGGGGGAATCTCAGGCATGGGTTATCCTAGGACAGGAAGATGGCTATCTCGACATAAAAAATATGGATTGGGCAAGAAAGCCTAATCCAAATTTAGACGGGAGATGGGCCAAAATTAAAAAACCAAATGAAGCTATTTCTGTTGGAGACTTAATAATGGTTAAAGTTCTTGGCAGAAAGAAAGACGGATCTGGTTGGTCTTTGCATTTGGAACAAGAACCCGAAGTGGAAGGAGCACTCATTAGTCTTAATCCAGAAACTGGACAAGTAAAAGCAATGGTGGGTGGTTATGACTATAAAAAAAGCCAGTTCAATCGTTCTGTGCAAGCAATTCGGCAACCTGGCTCTGCATTCAAACCCATCATTTATGCTGCAGCAATAAATGAGGGTTTTTCGCCTTCCAGTATAATAATCGACTCCCCAATTATTTTTAAAGAAAAGCAAGATGCTTTTGAAAAGTGGAAACCAGTAAATTTTGAAGAAAAGTTTTATGGTCCGACCTCTTTAAGAGAAGCACTTGCGCATTCGAGAAATGTGGTCACAGTTAAGTTAATGCAAAAAATCGGGATAAAAAGTACCATTAGATTGGCAAGAAATTTGGGTATTTCCTCTAATCTCGAAGAAAACCTTTCAATATCTCTGGGATCCTCTGGCATGACCCTTTATGAGTTGGTCTCTGCATATTCAGCATTTGCAAATATGGGGAACCTGATCAAACCAACAGCTATCCGTAATATTAAAAGTCGGAGCGGAGAAGTTTTATTTGCCGCTATTCCCGAAATAACTCAACCTATTTCACCAGGAACAGCGCACATAATTACCAGCCTTTTGGAAAGTGTTATACAAAATGGAACTGCGACAAAAGTGAAAGTTTTGAAAAGACCTGTTGCTGGAAAAACAGGAACGACTAATAATTTTGTAGATGCCTGGTTTATGGGCTACACACCACAATTGGTCACCGGGGTTTGGGTAGGAAAAGATAAAGATGAATCATTAGGAAGAAATGAAACAGGATCACGGGCAGCAATTCCAATTTGGCTTCAATTTATGCAAGAAGCTTTAATAAATAAACCAATAATCAACTTTTCAATTCCATCCGATATTCAGTTTTTAAAGGTTCAATCGAAATCAGGTAAACCCGCGAAATATGGTGAAGCTAATTCAAACTTTGAAATATTTTTACAGAACTTTCTGCCTGAAAAAGAACAGCCCTTTACCTCAATTATTCAGGAAGAAGATTTTTGATACTGCGGCCATATTTTATTTAATTTTCTTCAACAATTTTTTTTCTTCGTACTGTTAAAGCAAAAATATCCTTCTCAGAATCTCCAGATTTCATAATATCGGTCTTACCTGTAACCCCTGGATAGTTTTTAACCTTTAACAATTTATCCCTCAATTTTAAACGGTTGTCACCTCCTGAAATAATAGTCTGAAAAACTATTCCCGCAGCATCATACGCCTGTGCGGATAGATGCGAAGGGGATTCACCATAATTGATTTGAAATTGCTGAACAAATTTTTCAACTCTCATCTCATGAGAATCCGAATAAAACCCATCTACAAAATAAATTGATTTTAAAAATTTTCCGCCCATTTTAATCAACTCAGGCGAATTCCATCCATTTGTCCCCAATAGTGCAATATTTTCAATATTATAAAAAGCAAGTTGCGGAATAATTAATCCCACTTTGTCATAAACTCCGGGAATAAAAATTGCGTCATAACCTAATTCTAGTGAAACTTTAAGGTTCTCAATTTTATCCTCGGACCAGTGTGCCCTATCAACCTTAGGTCTCGACAAAACTGTGGGATCACTAAAGTCTTCTAAGGCTTCATTTTGGGATAATTGTTTTCTAGTAATTCGATCAAGATCATCATCCGCAACACCACCCAATTCGAGTATTTGAACCTTAAAATCATTTTGTGCTCTGTCATAACTTGCCATACTCACAACTTCCCCGCCTAATAGTTCCACTGAGCGCAAGAATTCATTTTTCAATTCTTCTCCAAAGGATTCTAAAGGATAAAGAATCACAAACCTTCTTAGTTTAAGTTTATTTATTGAATATTCAGCTAAGTATCGTGCTTGTATTTTTCGCGTTAAAGCATTTCTAAATATATATGGACTTACATCAACCAAGTCTGCTGAAGATGCAGTAGGAGAAAAAATAGGTAATTTAAAAGAGTCTGCTATTACACTAGAACGCTTAATCTCACTACTCAATAAAGGACCAAGCACACCCACAGTTTTGGGATTCCTAGCTAAACTACTTAAGGCTTCCTCAATTGATACAGAATCAGACGAATCTCTAACTTTTAAAAAGATCTTACTTCTGTAACCCTCTGGTAAAAGACTATACGCAAGCTGAATTCCCTGTAAAACCTGTTGCCCGGTAGCAGCGAGTTTCCCTGTGAGAGGCAATAAAATCCCCACTTCTATATTATTAACATCACTTCCTTTTTTAATTGATTCCAGATCTCTTATAAATTCTTCGGACTTTTTATGTTGGGGAAATTTTGTTAAAAACTCTTCTAGAACAGATTTATAGAGCACCGCCTTACCCTGTTCCCTGTAAATGGAAATTTTTTTTAATAACAAAAGATCAGCAGGAAAATCAGTTTTATAAATTTGAATTAACGATGATAAATTTTTTTCGCTAAACTTCTCATCAATCATTTTTTCAGCAAGTTTTATTGCATACTCCCTCATTTTCTTATCATTGGCATTCAAATAGATACGTGTCAACTTTTGAATAGCATCCTCAAAACTCAATTTCTGCGCATCTAACTTAGAGAGGTAATATAAAGCCTTCCATTTTTGTTTTTTATCAACAGATTGTTTGATTATATTGTTGAATAATTTTTCGGCAGCATCAAAATTGCCCAATTCAAAATTACAAATCGCCATATTATATTTTACTTCGTTGACGAGAAGGCTATTCGGTTGAAAATCTAAGAGCATTTGGTAATACCATAATGCCGTAGCAAAAGATTTTAAATTCTGATCAATTAACCCCAGTCTAAAAAATACATTTTGTTTTATTTTTCCACCCGAATTGTCCAATAGATGTTTGTGGTAATGAGGCTTAGCATCTATAAATTTACCAATGTGAAATAAATGCTCAGCCTGCATAAAGGAATTGCTATTATTCTTGTAACTTAGGTCCTCGTAATTTTTTTTTGCTGATAAATTAGGCTCGTGTGATTGTTCCTCTGATTGAATTGGTGCAATAAAAAAGAAAAACAAAAAACAAAAATTTATTACATTTATTAACGCACTTTTAAATGTGAATATTCCCGAGCTTTTTGATGTAAGGTTATTCATTAGTTATTTTGGGACTTTAAATTGAATTGAGTATTTTGAGAGTTTGATACCACGCAAAAATACAGCTAAGGTTTAATTGTTTGGCAATCAACGCCCAAAGGTTTCTGAGTAGAGTTTTAGTCTTAGGGCATTCAGCTTGATAAACCCATCAGCATCATTTTGACTATATCCATGATTGTCTTCAAAGCTGGCGATATTTTGGTTATACAGAGATTTTTCAGCCTTTCTACCCAATACCGCACAGTTTCCCTTATATAGTTTCAATCGCACATCACCTGTGACATGGGACTGAATTTCATCAACCGTTTTCTGCACCAGGTCTCTTTCAGGTGAAAACCAGAAACCGTTATAAATCATACGAGCATAAGCAGGTATAAGTGAATCACGTAAAAACGTCACTTCACGATCCAATGTGATAGATTCAATAGCTCGATGAGCTTGATGCAGAATAGTTCCGCCAGGAGTTTCGTAGATACCACGAGATTTCATACCAACGAATCGATTTTCTACAATATCAATTCGCCCAATTCCATTATCACCGCCAAACTTATTAAGCAGCTCCAATAACTGCGCAGGACTCAATTTTTCTCCATTTACTGCCACCGGGTTTCCCTTCTCATAGCGAATTTCGATAACGGTGGGTGTATCTGGAGCGTTTTCTGGAGAAACAGACAACATAAACATATCATCATCTGGCCCCGTCCAAGGATCTTCCAAGGCGCCCCCTTCATAGCTAATATGAAACATATTGCGATCCATACTATAAGGCTTAGACTTAGTCACTGGAACTGGAATCCCATGAGCAAGCGCATAATCCATCAAAGCAGTTCTGGAATTCAAATCCCATTCTCGCCAAGGAGCAACAATTTTAATTTCCGGGTTCAAAGTGTGATAAGCGAGTTCGAATCGTACTTGATCGTTTCCTTTCCCGGTAGAACCATGCGAAACTCCATCCGCTCCTTCTTCTCTGGCAATACGAATCTGTTCCTTTGCAATTAAGGGTCTGGCTATGGAAGTGCCTAATAGATAGTTATGTTCGTAAAATGCATTGGCACGCAACATTGGGAAAACATAATCAGTGACAAATTCCTCACGCAGATCTTCTATATATACTTTACTAGCACCTGTTTTCAGGGCCTTTTCTCGCACAGGATCTAATTCCTGGCCTTGGCCAACATCTGCAGCAAATGCAATAATCTCACATTCATATTTTTCTTTTAGCCATTTAATAATCACAGAAGTATCTAGTCCGCCAGAATAAGCTAATACAATTTTTTTGATTGTGTTTCCCATAGTTATCTTCTTAGGTTAAAAATTTTTAGATTTTGGAATCGCATAAAAGAATTAATAATGACGTAAAATAACTAATCTCTAAGATATCTTAAGCAAGTATAATAAACTTGCTAACTCACCTTATCTTATTTCAGAAATGAACGTATTCGATCATCCAAAGCATTTTGATCCTTGGTAAAAGATTGCAACGCAGACTGAGTCATCAAATCATCCAATGCAATTGATTCTGGCCAGTTATCTAAACAAGGAATTTTTCCATGATCATAAATTTTCTTAAACTCTGCTTCACTAAAATTATGGAATAAATCTATTCCATAGTTATTGCAAAACTCTACCAACATATCCCCTTGCATTTCATCTAGACTTTCTTGACTCATTAAAGCATCAACAAAAGAAATAAATTGATTAGTAATTTCCCATAGGCTAGGAAACCTTTTAGATAATGGATGATTAGAATCTATCCCTGGTATTATTTCTTTTTTTAAATGCGATACCACTTGATCACATGGTTTCCCTGACTCCTGAAATTCTTTGATTGCTTTGGGTGGAATGGTCAAAACATCCAAACCAGCAAGAAAAGCTATCTGCTCAGCATTTCTTATACTGGCTCCTATTAATCGAGATTGAACTTCATCAAACTTCTCTCTAGCTTCTATCAGGGCGTTTTGTGTTGCAAGGGCTACCTTCTCGCCCACCTTATCCCCGGTACCAGCGTTATGCTCGATAACTATCTGATTTAATCTTCCGAGGAATACGTTTACAAATTGTGGATTTGACAATCGAGCCGCCAGATAATTCTGCCGAGAAGAAAAACCCAGAGTGAAATTTATAGGAATATTTTCTCGAGTTAATTTTCTTACCGCAAGATAGCCTTCCGGAGTAAGGGGAACTTTTACAATAAAAAATTCTGGGCAAACTTTAAAGTACCTTTTTCCATAATGCAAGGTACGTGAGATATTTTTCGAGATACCTGGATGCAATTCGACACTTACTTTAACCTTGAAAGCCTGGACCAATCGAAGTGCAATTTTACAGTTAATAACAAAGCCTACTTCAAGAATAAGCTCCTCGTCTGATAATTCTAGTCCTTCCTCCCGAATTTTCTTTATAGTATCTTCAATAACTTGATCCATTATGCCACTTTGAACAACCTGGTTAGCCAGCGTGTTATTTGTTGTTAAAGCCGTCATTTCCTGCTTCCAAATACCTTGAGCTTTTTCCAATTCCCCAGTGTCAACCCATACTTCACTTCCCAGGGTTTTTAACCTTGCTAACAAAGGATCAGAATCTACATCTGAAGCAACGCCTTCTATCTTTTCGTAAGCCAAGGCATGTAATACCTCGTCGAGCTTCTGACTCACAGTATCCATTATTTATCCTTTCTAATATCCAGGTTTATTCAAAAGCTTGAACATATTTTTTTTATACATTTCAACCCCCGGCTGATCAAATGGGTTGATTTTATTTAAATATCCGGTCATTGCTATCGCTTTCTCAAAAAAATAAAATAGCTGGCCCAAGGATTCAGGTGAACGATCTTTTATTTTAATTAAAAGATTGGGCACTCCCCCATCTTTATGTGCCAATGCTGCGGCCTCAAATGCTTTTTGGTTTATCTGATCCAAGGTTTTCCCAGCCAGGTAGTTTAAACCGTCAATATCATTTTGAAAAGCAGGTATTTTCAGTTGCCGATTGGAATTTTCGAGAAACAGAAAGGTCTCGAAAATGTTGCGCCTTCCCTCTTGAATCCATTGCCCCATAGAATGCAAATCTTTTGTAAACTCAACCGATGCTGGGAATATTCCTTTCAGGTCTTTTCCCTCACTTTCTGCTGCCAATTGCTTCCACCATTCCGAAAAATAGTGAAAAGCAGGATGAAAAGTCGCAAGAATTTCAGTCGTCATCGAGTTTTTATAAAGCAAGTATCTAAACCCTGCGTATCGATAGGCATCATTGGTTGAAGTTTCGGAATACAATTTTTCTCCTAAACAAGCACCCGATATTAATTCTTCCACATTAATTCCAGCGACCGACATAGGCAAAAGACCCACAGGGGATAATACTGAGAATCTGCCACCAATATCGTCAGGGATAACGAATTTTCGGTAACTCTCTTCCATGGCAATTTTATTTAAAGCGCCTTGCCTGCCATCGGTTGTAATTATTATTCTTTCCTTAGCTTTCTCGGACCCATATTTTCTTTCAATTAATTCCCTGAATAAACGAAAAGCAATGGCAGGTTCTGTTGTTGTTCCAGATTTCGAAATTACATTTAAACAAATATCACGATTTTCAATTAACTCTAACAGATCTGCATGGTAATCCGAGCTGATATTATGACCAGAAAAATAGATCTCGGGAAAACCCTCTTTATAAAATTGATTTGGAAAAGAGGGTTTTAAAAAAGCAATCCCAGCTTGCGAACCAATATAGGAGCCACCGATCCCAATTACTATAAAAACCTGACATAGTTCGCGTACAGATTTAGCCACCTCATTAATTTCAGTTAAAACTGTTTTAGAAATCCCTGGCTTTTTCCAACCCAAAAAATTCGATCCAAGTCCTTGTCCATTTTCCAACATTTCGTGGCAGGAAAGAACTTTTGGATATATGGCTTCTAAATCTTTTTCAGAAATAAAGGTCTTTAGATTGCTAAAATCCAGAGATAGGCGAGACATAAAATACCAGAAGGTTACCAAGGTAACTTAAGGAATACTCCTAAAAAAGAGACTATTCCTTAAATAATAACGAAGTTTATCTATAAATATTAAGTCAGTCCAGACCTTTTTCAAAAACAAGAAAAGTAAGGTTGGCTTTACCAAGAGCACGATTTGTTGCTCCTTCTAAATCTGGGTCACTTTTTTCTATATTTACTTTGAGGGATTGTTATTGAGGCGCAATTTTTTATTGCGTATTCGAAGTTCTTCAAGAAGATTTTTGATAAATCTAGTCCGTCTTTTGTATTCTTGCCTATTCACCAGTTTTGCAGGCTAACTGTGCTGATTCCAAAATTTATTCCTTTATTTTTTAATAACTCTAATTCTGCAAAAAAATTTTATTCGCCCAAACCCTTTTCAGCCAGCCATCTTTCGGCTTCGAGAGCTGCTGCACATCCCGTTCCAGCAGCGGTTACAGCTTGACGATATTTATGATCGTGCACATCTCCAGCAGCAAAAACCCCTTCCACGCTAGTTTCCTGAGTACCGAGTTTTATTTTAATATAACCAGACTCATCAAGATCTAATTGACCATTAAAAATGCTGGTATTAGGAGTATGGCCGATAGCATAGAAAATACCCGCTACT